>CACWWM010000072.1:0-4952 GCA_902764565.1 uncultured Eubacteriales bacterium | reverse complement strand
CGGTCGCCCTCGTCGGCCAGGTTGTCAAACATTTTTTCGCAGGCCCGGCGGAAGGCTTCGATTTCCCCCTCCGTCATGCCCGTGAACATTCTTTCGTCCAGGGCGGCGAACCGGCGGCAGTTTTCTTCCATCTGGTGAATCCCCGCGTCCGTCATATACAATTGATTGCGCCGGGCGTCCCTGTCGTCCTGGGTGCGGGTGACGTAACCCGCCTTTTCCAGCCGTTTCAGGCTGGCCGCCGCCGACGCGGGGGTCACGTCCAGCTCGTCCGCCGCTTCCTTCTGGGTGCAGCCGGGATGGCTGCGAATGTATTCCAGCAGCCGGGGCTGGCCGGGATGCAGCCCGGAATCCGCCATCAGGCTGCGGGCCTTGATGCGCCGCAGAAGCTCCAGCCGGTGCATGGCCGCCACGGCTTCAAAATAATCCATGGCTCCGCTCCTTTCCGGAAAAGATTAAATGCTTAATCATCAAGCGTTTAACATTATATCAAAGAAAACGCGCTTGTCAATGAAAAAATGGACTTTTTTTCCTGAAAAAGCGCAAAATGAAAAAAACGGCTTATTTTTTGCATCACTTTCGATTATAATAGGAATGTGCTCCACGTTCGGCCATAAGCCGCGAGTCTGAAAAAGGAGAAAGGCGCATGAAAAGAATCCTGTCCCTTTTGCTGGCGACGGTGCTGGCGCTGCTGCCCGCGCTGAGCCTGGCGGAAGAAACAGATGAAAAAGCCCGGGAAGAAAGCACGGAAGCCGGAAAATACGTGTATAAGGACGCCGTAAGCGAGCTGCCCGCCTGCTGGAATCCATTGACCAGCGAGGACGGCTATCCCGGCAATCTGCTGGGCGGCGGGCTGTACGCTTTCCTTTTCAACGACGCGCTGCATCCCATGGCGGGGCAGGAGCCATTTTCCGGCTGCGTGATCGTGCCCGAAATGGCCGCCGCCGAACCGGTGGACGTAACCGAACAGGTGAAAAAAGAGCGCCCCGAATTCGGTATTCCCGCGTCGGCCAGCCAGGGCTGCGCCTACGCCATCGACCTGAACCCCGCCTGTGCGTGGGAGGACGGAACGCCCATCAACGCCGACACCTACGTGTACTCCATGCTGCGGCTGCTGAATCCCACCCTGCGAAACAGCCGCGCTGCCGATTTCTATACCGGCGATCTCGTCATCGCCGGGGCGGAAGCCTACGCCCACAGCGGCCGGACAGAAAAAACGGATAACGGCAAAAAACGCGAATACACCATGGAAAGCCTGGTGAAAGGCGAGGACGGTATGTACCGCACCGCGGAAGGCTTCCCGGTATACCTTGCCGTGGACTATCCCCTGGACTGGACCGCCGGGTACACCCTGAAAAACTATGTGGACGCTTACGGCGCCGCCTATTTCACCCTGGACAACTGGGAAAAACTGCTGGGCAGGGCGGACGAAAGCGGCCTGGTGCCCCTGACGGACGAAAGCTTTTCCCTCTTTGCCAGCGTGACCGCCGACGCCGAAAACCCCGCCTGGGGCGAAAACGAAGGGGACGTGCCCAATTATTTCATCGTGGAAAAGACCTGGCCCGAAGCGGATTTTGACGCCGTGGGCCTGCTCAAAACCGGCGATTATCAGATCACTCTGGTGCTGGAAAAGCCCCTGACCGGCGCGGAACTGATGCGCAGCCTCACCGGTGGCTGGCTCATCAAGCAAGCCCTGTACGAAGCGAACCGCGCCGCCTACTGCACCAGCGCGGCGGCTACCGTCTCCTGCGGGCCTTATCGGCTGGAAAGCTGCGAGCCCGGAAAAAACATGCGCTTTGTGCGCAACGAAGCCTGGTACGGCTATCAGGACGGAAAACACGTATACGCCGATCCCGCAAGCGGCGAAACCCGCGGCATGTATATGTCTGATGTGATCGACGTTCAGGCCGTCCCCGAAGCCGCCGACCGCCTGCAGCTGTTCCTGAAAGGCCAGGCCATGGAATACGCCCTGCAAAGCGAAGACTACGCCGCGTACCGGGACAGCGACCGCGCCTGTTTTATTCCCGCCGAAACGGTTTACTTCCTGGCCCTCGGCGGCAGCAAAACCGCGGCAGACACGCGGGAAGCGGCCAGGGATTTCGATACCAGGAAATTCGATCTCCAGACCCTTACCCTCCAAACCTTCCGCAAAGCCCTTTTCCTGTCCCTGGACAGGGAAGCCCTCGCCGCCAGCCTGTCCCCCGGCCGCGTGGCTTGCTATGGACTGATCGGCGGCGCTTACCTGTACGACACGGAAAACGGTCTGCGCTACCGGGACACCGACCCCGCCCGGCAGGCCCTGTCTGCCGCCTACGGCGAAGCGCCGGACGCCGTTCAGGCATACTATCGGGCCGCTTTTGACGAAGCCCTGGCCGCCGGATTCATCACCGATCAGAACGGCGACGGCGTCTGCGATCAGACCATTCAACTCGAATATGCCGCCGATTCCGATTCCGTCTTCCTGACCCGGATCGTGGAATGTCTGAACGAACAACTGACCGAGGCGGCCAAGGGCACGCCCTTCAAGGGCAAAGTGGCCTTTGTGCTGTCCCAGCCCTGCGGCAGCGCGTGGAGCAGCCGGATCAAAAACGGCCTCAGCGACGCCGCGCTCATGGGCTGGCGAGGCGATTTCTCCGACCCCTGCGCGCTGATGGATTACTATGTGAACCCCGCTTACGCCCTGAACGCCCAGTGGTTCGACGCGGACCGGACGGAAGCAGCCGTTGCCATAGAGGGCGAAACACTGACCGCTTCCCTCCGGGATTGGTGCGACGCCCTGAACGGCCGCGGAACCATCGCTGTCAATGAAAAAGAATACAGCTTCGGCAAGAGCCAGGCCAGCGCGGAAGCCCGCCTCGCCATCCTGGCCGCCGTGGAAGAAGCCGTGCTGTGCGCCTGCGATTATATCCCCCTGGTGCAGGACGCCGCCGCCACGCTGCTGAGCCGGCAGATCGACCACGTGACGGCCCAATACCACCCCGTCCTGGGCTTTGGCGGCGTGATGTACGACCGGTACAATTACGACGAAACCGCGTGGGCGGAATACGTGGCTGCGCAGCGCGGCAAGACGCTGACCTATTGACAATGTCTCAGGGGCCTCCGCGGCCCCTGAAACCCCGCGGCAGGGGATGATCCCCTGCACCTCTCCCGGCGATTAACAGACATAAAAGACCAAACGATATGCGCCTGTTTGGAAAAGTTATATAGCAAGCTCCTGGGCAAAGAAAAACGAGGATAGGCCAGAGAAAAAGCGAGCTTTTTCCTTGACCTATCCTCCGTTTTTCAGGTGTGCTTTGCACACCACTGGACGGCTTTGCCGTCCGCCCAGGAGCGACAATTGGCGTCCTAAGTTTGGGTCCAGGGAGGAAACCTCCCTGGTTCAGGGGTGCGGGGGCTGAAGAAGACCCCGGCGTTCTCTTACAGCATTTTTACCAGCATGTTTTTCTGCTCGTCCATTTCCAGGGACAGCAGCTTGTCCTTTTCCATCTGCCGGAGCACGTCGGAGAAGCGCTTAAAGCCGATGGCGCGCTCGGTAAAGTCCGGGTAAGCAGCCTGGATGTCGGCTTTGAGGATGGAGGGGTTGATGCGCTCGAAGCCGTCGTCCTTGTAGCGCTGCAGCTGCTCGGCAAAGGCGGTGCGCCAGTTGTCCTGGGTGAGTTTCTTCGCGGCGGTTTCCTCGGGCGCGTCGGCGTTGAGGGCCACGTACACGTTGTTGTTTTCATTTTTCACGCGGATGGTGCCGAACTTCTGGCTCAATTTGGTGAGCAGTTTGCCGAAGGAGGCGCAGCCGAAGGCTTTTTCGTTGAAATCGGGGCGCAGGCGCAGCAGAACGCCCTTTAATTCGCTGGCGTACATCTTGTCCTCGTCGGTCTGCTCGGAGAGGATGCCCTCCAGCAGCTTGTTCAGGCCGCTGTCGTCCAACGGCTCGTCCTTGGACGGGCTCTTGCGGGCGCGCTTGTCCCGGCTGACGGAGGACACGGTTTCCAGGAATTGAAACTCGTTGCAGGCGTTGATGAAAATGCTGCTGGCCACCTCGCTGCGGCTGATGCCCAGCACAAACTTGCCCATGCTCTTTAATTTGCCCACCAAAGGCGTGTAATCGCTGTCGCCGCTGACGATGCAGAAGGAATCGATCAGGGGGTTGGAAAAGGCCACCTCCAAAGCGTCGATCACCAGCATGATGTCGGCGTTGTTCTTCTGGGCGAAGCCGTAGCGGATGGAGGGCACCACGGTGAAGGTGTTGGACAAAAGCACTTCCTTCAAATCGCTGAACCGGTCGGTGTAGCCGTACACCTTGCCCAGCAGGATATCGCCGCGGATTTTTACCTTGTCCAAAATGCTGTTCAGCGTGGCCGCCTTGGCCCCGCAGTTTTCCAGGTCTACAAATAATGCAAAACGGGATGTACTCAAAATATTGCCTCCTATTTTTTTATAACGCAGTCGATTTTTCTGAACACTTTAAGGCAGAGTGGAGAGTTAAGAGTTGAGAGTTGAGATGATATCATGTTCATCACAAGAGCATCCTGCTTTGATTGACTATATAACTCTCCACTCTCAACTCTCCACTCTCAACTCTTTTGCTGACTTAAAGCTTCCTTTGCTTCACAGATTCATCCCTGATCGATGTCGTCTCTGATCAGTCCCCAAATGTTGTAATCGCAGTAGGTTGAAACCATTTTCCCGTGGCGGATGGTGCCCTCCAAATGAAAACCGCATTTTTCCAGCACCCGGTTGGAGCCGATGTTTTTCACGTCGGCGGTGGCCTCCAGCCGGTCCATGGCCGTTTCCGAAAAGATAAAGTCGATCACCCGGCGCAGGGCCTCGGTGCAAAGGCCCGTGTTCCACAGCTCGGGGGCCACCCGGTAGCCCACCTTGCCGAAGCGGTCGTTTTCCACGTCGAACACTTCGATCATGCCGATCACTTTGCGGGTGCTTTTCTGTTCGATGCCCCACAG
>CACWWM010000071.1 GCA_902764565.1 uncultured Eubacteriales bacterium | reverse complement strand
GTTTGAGGGAGACGAAACCCTGATCGCTGAAAAACGAAAAGAACTCGAAGATTTGCTGCAAAGGGTTGGTTTGCCGCAGGATACCGCCCAAGAGTTACTGACTGGTGAATAATCAGCTGATCGGAAAAAGAAAAGCGCCGCACACGTTGGACAGAATTGTCCGATGTGTGCGGCGCTCTTTCAATACCAAGCCTTTTTTCTCAATTTGGGCTCAATTTACGCTCAATGTGTTCCCGCTCCTTTTCCGATAAACTGAAATCAGGCGGAATTGGTACTGACGGCGGAAAGCTGTCAGCCATTCAGCACTGAAAACAGAACAGCAGACCAAAAAAGAAGAAATAGGGCTCCAAAAAGGAAAGGATTAATTGATGAGGAAATTGGCCGAAGGACAATTATCCGTCCAGCCGGGCCGCCTATTGCGCGCACGGCTGGCATCATGATATAATGTTCCTGCGAACCATCTGGGTCTGTTGTTTGGAAAGGACGGAATATGGCGAAGTTAAAACAACAGATCAAAATTACCGCATTGTATTGCAGATTGAGCCGCGACGATGAGTACAGCGGCGACAGCGTTTCGATCCAGACGCAGAAAACGCTGCTGGGACAGTTTGCCAAAGAACAAGGATTCACTAACTGCGAGTATTTCGTGGACGACGGGTATTCGGGAACCAACTACAATCGCCCGGATTTCCAGCGGATGCTGAATCTGGTGGAGGATGGACAGGTCGGGATCGTGATTGTCAAAGACCTTTCACGGCTGGGCCGCGACTACTTGCAAACGGGATACTACACGGAAGTCGTATTTCCCGAACACAACGTGCGCTTCATTGCCATCAACGACAATGTGGATTCGGCAGCTGGAGACAACGAGTTTGCCCCGTTCAAAAATATCATCAACGAGTGGTACGCACGTGACTCAAGCCGGAAAGTCCGGTCAGCCCTTCAGGCCAAGGCACGAAACGGGGAATATACAGGCAGCTATCCACCCTTCGGCTACTGTAAAGACCCCATGGACCGGCATCACCTGATCGCCAGCGAATACGCTCCTGTTGTGAAGCGGATGTTCCAAATGGCGTTGGAAGGTCAAACCTGCTATGCCATCGCGAAGAAGCTGGAAAAGGAACAGGTTCCAACGCCCAGGGCGACTCTCATGGAAGCGCATGGAAAATACGAAACCATAGAACGGGCAAAGTATCCGCATAAATGGGATAAAGGTACTGTTCGCAACATTCTTCAAAATCCGATGTATCTGGGCAAGCTGGTCTGGCAGAAAACGCAGACAAAATCCTTCAAGGATAAGCGCATTGTAGCAAGGCCGGAGGAAGAGTGGATCACGGTAGAAGGCACTCACGAAGCGCTGGTGGATGAGGACACCTTCTATACCGTTCAGCAGCGTGTCCAGGTCAAACAGCCCGCGCCTACCACGAATCCAGAAAACAAGCTCCGGGGCCTGCTGTTTTGCGGAGGCTGCAACAGCCGCATGGAGTTTTCCTCCGCCACAGGCAGGAAAAACTGTGGACATTACTGCTGCGGCAAACATCGACACTATGGAGGCAAGGAATGTTCCACCCACTACATTTCTGTGAAGCAGATCAATGCTGTGCTTCTGGAGGACATTCAGCGTCATGCGAGCCTCGCGGCAGTTGATAAGGAAAAGTACATTGCTTATCTGACGCAGCTTTCCGAAAAGGAATGGGTCGGTGAAAAAGCATCCTATACAAAGGAAGCGGAGCAGTGCCAGCGCCGTATTTCAGAACTGGATATTCTGCTGAAACGGCTGTACGAGGACAATGTGTTCGGACGCATCTCCGATGAACGCTTTGCCAGTCTATCCGCTGATTATGAAGCGGAATCCAGGAAGCTGAAAGACAGGTACAAAGAAATTCAAACCCTGCTTGACAACTATGCCCAGCAAAGCCGTGACGCCAAGGAATTTGCCGCTCTGGTGGAGCAGTACACGAACATCACCGAACTGACCGAAGAACTCCTGCACACGCTGATCGAAAAAATTGTCGTGCATGAGAAGGAAGTCATTGACGGCGAAACCGTGATGCGTATCGACATCTACTACCGCTTCATCGGCAAGGTTGGCAGCGAGGACGATGGAATCTTGATTACTCCGAAAACGCGCCGGGCCAGCATCCCGCTGGCTCCCGGCGCGTGAACAAACGTGTGGTGCGCAATAAACATTACGCCCCAGCGTATTCCCCCCGTCACACGTTCACGCTGACCCCGTTCACCTCCACGCCCTCGTCGGCGCGGATGAGGATGTAGCTGTGGCCGTCGATCAGGCGGGTTTCCACCAGGTCGGTGCGGTCGGAATTGATTTTAATGACCACACTGGGGGTTTTCACTTCAAACTGCTTGGGGCTGGTTATGTTCACGGCGCTGATGCGGGCCTGCTCGCCGAAGGCCTGATCGTACTGGTCGTTGAAGGCTTCCATCTTGGCGGTGGACACGCCGCACTCGGCCAGCACGTCGGTCACGTCGTACTTGGTCAGCTTCAGGGGCTCGGCGTGCTTGTCGGCCTTCTGCTCCTCCAGCTTTTCCATCACCTGCTCATGCACCGCCTGCATGACCTCCATGCTGCATTCTTCCTGCAGGGTCTGTTCCAGCAGCGTCTGGAATACCTCCCGCTGGTGTTCGGCGGGCATGGGCAGCTCGGATTGGAACACGGCGTTCACGAAATCCTCGTGGCTCACCGACGTATCCCGGGTATAATACAGGGCCTGATAAATGTTGGCGGCCCCTTCCTCGAAGGCGGGGAACAGGAAGCCCATTTCCGGCGCGCCCACGATCCAGTCCGATTCCTTGCTGCGGAAATCGTTGTTTCCCGCGTCGTAGGAAAGGGAAGGCTTGGTGAGCTTCACCGGGCACACGCTGCATAAGATGTAATGGAACACTCCGTCGGATCGCTCGTAATCCTTGCTGCCATCGTCCCTGGAGCGGAAGGGCACGTCGTAGCCGTCGTGCATGAGCAGGATCAGGTAATGATCCTCCATCTGCAAATTGCCGATGATCTGCTGGAAGAAGTATTCCACCGTTTCGTCGTCCTTGAGGGCGGTGTCCTTCAAGGAGGTGAGCAGCTGATGCTCGGGAGAATCGGAAAGGCGCTCCGGGTCAAAATCAATGTCGATCAGGTTCTGCCCCTGGGTGCCGGACAGGGTGCGCTTGAAAATCGCCAGGTATTTTTCCGCTTCCTCCTGGCCCATGCCCTGAAGATAACGGGTGAAGGAGGAAATCACTTCCCCCTGATTGTTCACATAGCAGCCCCGGATGCAGGTGATGTTGTTGTGCTCCAGATTGAAACGGCGCTTGATTTCGCCAATGTCCTTCTTATTCATAGTTCCCCCATACTTCTGTTTAATGATCGCGGAAAACCGCCGGAAAGGAATTATAGCATATTTTTCTGAAAAAGGGAAGGAAACCGGAGAAAAAGAAAGAATTCAATCATGTGCGCATTTGTTCCGCCGCACCCTGAAAGAATACTTTAGGCCGGAGTTGAGCGTTGGGAGTTGGGAGTTGAGATGATATAGTGTTTACCATACGAGAGGTTCTATTGATTGACTGTATAAATCTCAACTCTCCACGCTCAACTCTCAACTCTTTTGCCGGCTGAAAGCGTTCTTTCGCAGGGAAATCATATACATTTTGCTTGTTATGAGGGGAGGTTTTTCTTTTGTCTTCCTTTGCCCAAAAACATCCGAAAAACGAGCGATTGGTGGCCTATATCGAAATCGTGCTGGGCTGCATGATCGGCGGCGCGGCCTATCCCCTGTTTCTGGTGCCCAACAGCATCGCGCCGGGGGGCCTGACGGGCATCGCCACCATATTTAATTATTTGTGGGGCTGGCCGGTAGGCGTTACCAGTATGGCGCTGAACCTGCCCCTGTTCGTGATCGGCTGGAAGGCCATGGGCAAGGTGTTCGTGTTCCGGTCGCTGGTGGCCACCTTCCTGTTTTCCGCGTTCATCGATTTATTGCAGTTCCCGCCGCTGACCGACGATATCCTTTTGGGCTCCGTTTACGGCGCGCTGGTGCTGGGCGTGGGCCTGGGGCTGATCCTGCGCGGCGGGGCCACCACCGGAGGCTCGGACATGATCGCCCGGATGGTGCATAAGCAGTTCCCCATCGTCACCGTGGGCATGTTCCTGTTTATGGTGGACTGTGCTGTGATCCTGTGCGCCGCCTTCACCATGAGCACAAGGGCTGCGCTGTACGCCCTGATCTGCATTTTCGTCAGCGCCAAGGCGGTGGATCTGGTGCTGGCCGGTTTCGGCTCGGCCAAAGCCTGCTTTATCATCACCAACCAGGGCGAGAGCATTTCCGCCCGCATCATGCGGGAAATGGAGCGAGGCGTGACCGTCCTGTCCGCCATCGGCGCTTACAGCGGCAAAAGCCATGCCCTGCTGATCAGCGTAGTGCCCCAGCGGGAAGTGATCCCCATCAAAAAAATCGTGCGGCAGGAGGATCAAAAAGCCTTCATGTTCATCACCGACACCCACGAAACCCTGGGCGAAGGCTTCAGTGCGCTCAACGGTGAGTGAAAAAACAAAAAACAAACTTGCATCTTTCCGTCTGCCATGGTATGATGAAGCAAGCCGTTTCCCGATTGGGGACGGGGAAAGGATCTGAAACCCATGAATATGTTAGAAGCCGCCGTCCTGGGCATCATCCAGGGTCTGGCGGAGTTTTTGCCCATTTCCTCCAGCGGCCATCTGGAAATCGCCCAGCGCCTCATGGGGCTGCAGGCCGATTCCATGTCCATGATGCTGCTCACCGTGCTGCTGCACGCGGGCACCCTGGCCGCGGTGATCACCGTGTTCTGGGAGGATTGGCTGGATATTTTGAAGAACCTGTTCCATTCCAGGCTGCTGGGGCTGCTGATTTTGGCGTCCCTGCCCGCCGTGATTGTGAAGCTGGGCCTGAAAGCCATCCATATCGATATCGACGCGGTGTTCGGCGGCGGCTTTTTGGGCATCGGCTTCCTGATCACCGGCGTGTTCCTGCTGCTGGCCGAGCTGTTCAGCCATCCGGGCAAGCACACCGCCGGAAAGAACGTTACGGTCAAAAATGCCCTGGTCATGGGCTGCTTGCAGGCCGTGGCCATGATCCCCGGCGTTTCCCGCAGCGGCTCCACCACGCTGGGCGGCACCGCAACGGGGCTCAACAAGCACACTGCCATCAAGTTTTCCTTCCTCATGAGCGCCCCCGCCGTGGTGGGCAGCCTGATTCTGGAGGGCAAGGAAGCCTATGATCAGGGCGCTTTCGGGTTCCTGATGGAAAACCTGTTCCCCATCCTGCTGGGTATCGTCCTGGCGGCGGTCATCGGCTATTTTACCGCCCGCGCCATGCTCCGCTTCATCAACCGGGTGTCCTTCGCCTGGTTCGCCCTGTATGTGTTCCTGATCGGCGCGGCGGTGATCGTGCTGCAATTGACCGGCACCGCCGGGTTCCCGCCCATCTCTACCCCGTTCTCCTGATTGCTTCTGAAAATGAAATCGCCGCTGGGCTGTATTCCCGGCGGCTTTTCGTTTGCTTATTTGCTTTCGATCTGTTCCTTCATCCATTCCATGGCTTTCCCGTAGCCCTCAAAGCCAAGCCCCATAAAGTGGGCCTGGCAGGCCATGCCGGCATAGCTCACCTGGCGGAAGGCTTCCCGCTTGGTGATGTCCGTCAGGTGCACTTCGGCGGCGGGCAGGTTCACGGCTTTCAGGGCGTCCAGGATCGCCACGGAGGTGTGGGTATAGGCGGCGGGGTTGATGATAATGCCGTCCTTTTCCCCGTAGGCGCTTTGAATTTTGTCCACCAGATCCCCTTCGTGGTTGCTCTGGTACAGTTCCGCGTCAATCTCCAGTTCCCGGGCCTTTTCCAGGATGTACCGCTTCAAATCCTCGTAGGTCTCTGCGCCGTACAGGTGCTTTTCACGAATGCCCAGCATGTTCAGGTTGGGCCCGTTCAGGATCAGCAGCTTCATCGAATCCCTCCAATATCCCTTTGACGGCTTCCTCAGGGGCGCCGTCATTTGCGATCATGTAATCCGCGCAGGCCCGGTACAGGGGCGTGCGGGCTTCCTCCATTCGTTTCAGGGCGTCCGGGCCGGTGGACAGGGGGCGGCCCTGGGTGCTGAGGCTCGCCAGACCGCGCCGCACCCAAACGACGGCGGCGTTCTGCCGAAGGGCCCGCACGTTTTCCTGCCGCAGCACGGCCCCGCCGCCGGTGGCGATCACGCAGCCGCTTTCCCTGCCATATTCCTTTACGATTTCGCTTTCCATATCCCGGAAAGCCGCTTCTCCCCGGTTTTTGAAAATCTCCGGGATGGGGCCGAAGCGTTTCACGATTTCCGCGTCCAGGTCGATAAACCGCTTGCCCAGCTTTTCTGCGGCGGCTCGTCCCAGGGTGGATTTGCCGCTGCCCGGCATGCCCACCAATACGAGATTCAGGCATTCCCGCCGCACGCTTTTGTACGCTTCCGCGATTTTTTCTTCGGGAATTTCTTCGTTCAGAAACAGCCGGGCCGCGTGCCACGCCTGGGCCACCAGCATCCACAGCCCGTCGACGTGCGGGATGCCTGCTTCCTCCGCGTCCAGCAAAAGCGCCGTTTTCGCCGGATTGTAGATCACGTCCGCCACGCCGCAAAGCCTGGGGAAGCGCCGGATGTCCACGGGCGACACCAGATTCCCGGGGTACATGCCCACGGGAGTGGAATTGATGATGATTTCCGCATCCGTGTGCTTTGCGTACAGTTCCTCATACGTCACCGGCCCCGAACGGGACACTACAATATATTCCGCGGCGTTTCGCGTCCTGCACGCCGCCTGGGCCGTAAGCGACGTGCCCCCGCTGCCCAAAATGACCACTTTTTTCCCCGTCAGCGCAATGCCCGCCCGATCCAGCATAAACAGCATACCGGGCAAATCGGTGTTCTCCGCGCAGAGCTTCCCGCCCCGAAAAAACAGGGTGTTGGCGCTGCCCACTTCCCTGACGGTTTGGGAAACTTCGTCGCAGAAGGGCAGCACGTCCTTTTTATAGGGGATGGTGATGTTCAGACCCTTGAAATCCCGGCGTTTCAGGGTTTCCTTCAGCTGTTCCGGGGGCATGGGGTACAATTGATAATCGTAATCCCCCAAAACCCGGTGAATCTGCGGGGAATAGCTGTGGCCCAGCCTTTCGCCGATCAAGCCGTACTCCATTTACCGCATCTCCTCATAGTTGCCCAGGAACACGAACTGATCCGAATCCTGCTTCAGCTGTTCCATCAGGGCCCGAATGGCGGGGTCCAAAATGGATGCTTCGATATCGAAGAAGAAGCGGAATTCAAAATCCTTGCCGGGAATCGGACGGCTTTCCAGCTTGGTCAGGTTCACGCCCATGACGGAAATGTGGCTGAGCAGCCGGTACAGGGAGCCGGGCCGGTGGGCGGCGCTGAGCATGAGGGAAATCTTGTTGGCCCCGGCGTACACCTGCAAATCTTTCGCGATGCAGATAAAGCGGGTGGCATTGTTGCCCGTATCGGTGATGGCGTCGGACAGGGTTTCCAGGCCGTACAGCTGGGCGCACTCCTGGGAGGCGATGGCGGCCAGCTCCCGCCGCCCGGAGGCGGCGGCGAAGGCGGCGGCCTTGGCGGTGTTTTCCATGGCCGTCACCTTGATCTTGGGATGGGCGGCCAGGAACGCGCCGCACTGGCGCAGGGCCTGTTCGTGGGACACCACTTCCCGGATGTCCTCGATCTGCACGCCGGGCAGGGCCAGCAGCCGGTGGTCGATGCGCTGGCGGGCGGCTTTCACGATGTGGAACCGGTGCTTTTCCATCAGGTCGTACACCTGGGTGACGGAACCGGCGGTGCTGTTTTCGATGGGCAGCACGCCGAAGGGGCACATGCCCTTTTCCACGGCGTTGAACACGTCGTTGAAGGTGTTCATGTACAGGATGTCGGCAAATTCAAACATCCGGTCGGTGATCTTCTGGGAATAGGCCCCTTCCGTGCCCTGGCAGGCCACCGTCACCCGCTCCGGCATGCGGGGCCGCACGTTTTCCGCCGCCCGTTCCAGTTCGCTCATCAGGGTGGACTTGGGCAGCAATTGCCGGGCCTGATACGCCCGGCTGACGCTGAACAGGGTTTGATACAGCAGCTTGGCGTAGTGCTCCAAATCCTCCCCGGCGGCCAGGGAAACCCGGTTGATGATCTGGCGCTCCCGCCCGGAATCCAGGATGGGCAGGCCGTTTTCCTTTTTGTAGGCCGCCACGTCGGAAACCAGGCGCATGCGGCGGGCGAATAAACCGATCAGCTGATCGTCGATCTGATCCAGCTGGCCCCGAATGTCCTGCAAATTCAATTCCATGTTTTACGCTCCTTGCAAAAGTAAATCGGTAAGGACGATGGCGGCGACGGCCTCCACCACGGGCACGGCGCGGGGCACCACGCAGGGGTCGTGACGGCCCCGGAGGTTCATTTCCGTTTCCTGCGCTGCCTTCAAATCCACCGTCCTTTGCGTTTTGGCAACGGAGGGCGTGGGCTTGAAGGACACGGTGAAATGCAGGGGCATGCCGCACGAAATACCGCCCAAAATGCCGCCGCAGTGGTTGGTCAGGGCGGAAACCGCGCCGTTTTCGATACAATAAGCATCGTTGTTTTCGCTGCCGTGGGGCTGAGCATCGCCGAACTGGACGCCCTTCACGGCGGGAATGCCGAACAACGCCTGGGCCAGCTTTCCTTCCAGCCCGCCGAAGTACGGCCCGCCGATCCCCGCCGGGAACCCGGTCACGATGCACCGCACCGC
>CACWWM010000070.1 GCA_902764565.1 uncultured Eubacteriales bacterium | reverse complement strand
CCGAGGCCGTGTACCGGCTGCTGGATGCTCAGGGCGAAACCGTCACCTTCTTTTGCGGAACACCCGAGCCGGGTGACGAATACATTGCCGGGGACAACCGCCATTTCCGGGTGATCCAGATCGATCCCGACGGCAAAATCGCCCGGATGGAAGCGCTGGGCGCTTATCCCCTGCCCAACGTGGAATGGGCGGCGGAAACCGTCCTGCCCGTCTCCGCCGCCCGCCGCGCCGTGGCCCTCTACTGCACCCACAGCGACGAAAGCTACGAGCCCACCGACGGCAAAAGCAGCATCGAAAAGCGGGGCGGCATTTACGACGTGGCGGAAAGCCTGAAAGCCAGCCTGGAAAAGCAGGGCGTCACCGTCTATTACAGCGACGAAAACCATTATCCCCACGACGCCGGCGCTTACCGCCGCAGCCGCGCCACCGCCGCTTCCCTCGCCGAGGAAGGCGTGGACGCCATCTTCGACATCCACCGGGACGGCATCCCCGACGCCAGCCAGTACGAAAGCACCGTGGACGGCGAGGACGTGACCAAGGTGCGCCTGCTGGTGGGCCGCTCCAACCAGAACGCCGACGCCAACAAGCAGTTCGCCGCTCAAATCAAAGCCGTCGCCGACAAAGTGTATCCCGGTTTGGTAAAGGATATTTATATTGGCAAAGGCACCTACAACCAGGACATCATGAGCCAGGCCGTGCTCCTGGAATTCGGCACTCACAAGAGCGACAAAAATGAAGTGCTGGCCTCCACCGCCCTCATGGCCGACGTGCTGGACCGCACCCTCTACGGCGGCGTCACCGGCGCGGCCGGCGACGGCGGCAGCGCCCCGGCGGAAAAGAATTCCGGCGGCGTGTCCGGCATTGCTTGGGCGGTGGGTCTGCTCATTGTAGGTGCGCTGGTCTACGCCTTCGTCGCCACCGGTGACCGCAGGCTGGCCTTTGACAAATTCAAAAGCACCTTCCGCGAAATGACCGGCGGCCTCCTGGGCGGGCGCAGGGACGGGGATAAATAATTATTCCGGGGAAACCTCTCTTTGGATGCCAAAGAGAGGTTTCCCCCGGTCCCCCTTCCGAGAAAACAACAAAAATTTCCTTTTATCCTGCTATTTCCGTTGTATATCGAAAGAAGTAAAGCATAGCAATCCGGTATTATCCGCCTTTGCTGTGGCGAAGCATGTTTCCGGGTTCGTTTCGTCCAGCAATCGCAGGGCGAAGCGGAACGTATGGAAGCCGCCGAGCGAGGCTTTGAAATTGGTTTCCCAGAAGTTATTCATCACCCAGGCGTACACCTTATCGCTGTTTTTCATCATGGGGTCGCCCGCCAGCCGGATATCGTGGGGCGCAAGCGTTCCCATGGCGATCATGGGTGCGTCGGGCATTTCCACCAGCACCGCCCCTTCCCCATCGATCCAGGCCGCGCCGTTTTGCGTTTCATAGAAATCGGCGCAGGTGCCGGGAATCTGATCGATCCGGGGCCGGAACACGCACCCCGTTTTATCCGCCCAGAAAACGGCGTCTTCCCGCGCGAACGGCAGCGCCAGGTACACGTTTTCCGGCTCGATGCGGCTTTCCTTGTGCAGCCGGTAATCCACCTCCAGCCGGGGAATATCATGGTAGGATGTCAAAATCAGTTCCGTGGACAGGCTGCCCTTCACTTCGTAAGTCAATATCACCCGGCTGAACACCGGGCCATGATCCGTCACCCGCGCGTCCGTAAGCCTGCCAAAATCCCGCAGGGTATGCAAGGCTTTCCGGTTCCTGCCCATCCTCCGGCGCTCCGTGCAGGGATCCGTGCGGATGGGCGTGATTTCGTAAATGGGTTCAAAGGCCGTTTCGGCCCCCGCAGCAATCAGTTCCCGACCCCGTTTCCGGTCAAAAACGGACGTAATGCCCTTCCCCGTTTCCCACCGGATATGCAGGAAGGGCGTAAGCATTTCAAAGGGCGTACAGGCCCAATCCGGGTCCCGCAGACGGTCAAAAGCGAAATCGTGCACTCCGTCCGCTCCGTAATCACATTGCAGGCCGATCATGGCCGGGGCCTTGGGCGGCCTTTCCTCCAGCCGGTATGCGGCATGCTCCAGGGGCTGCAATTGCACCAGCAGGTTGAACTGCCACCCACGCGCCACCCGGGAAAGCTGATACGGGATTTCCCGCCCCGTTTGCTCGTTCACGATGCGGAAATCCTTATGCCCAAACAGGATTTCCAATTCCGTCCGGGCTGCGGCCAGAACCGGCACAGGATTGGGATTGACGGCATGCAGGCGGTAATCCTTCCAGATCACCATGGGCGTTTCCCCCATCCGCCCGCACAGCGCGTCCACGCACAGGCTCACGGCTTCGTGGGCCTTGGCGGCGTACAGGGTCTTGCGCATATCCAGCAGGTTCACCATGGGATGCGCCGGTTCGGACACGCTGGAGGAAAAGCCCCAGGTATGCTCGGCGTACAGCATCAGGTTTTGCCGGGCGGTTTCCATCAGTTCTTTGGAAACCGCGCCGCAGCCCGGGTCCAGATTCCGGCAGATATGGTATTTCCGCACCGCCTCCCGATAATGGCTCACCGCGTCGGGGGTGGAGCACGTGCCGTCCGCCCACCAGTCCGTCCAATCCCCCCGATAAACGGGAAGCCCGTCCGCGTGCTTCTCCACTTCCTCAAAGAACCGATCCAGGGTGGTCATTTCAAGCGTGATCTGCGTCCCGTTTTCCTCGTTCCAGCGGTGGACAAATTCAATGACGCCGGGGCCGGGCGGCGAATTGTCCGTGCACAGGCCGGACACTAAGATGGGGCAGAAATCGAATGGGAAGCCGTCTTCCTTCAGCTTTTCGGCATAGGCGAACAGGCGGCGCCTGGACACTTCCCAATTGCTCAGCCCCGTATTGGGCAGACCGTCCTGGATCATATAGCCGTACTGGCCGGACAATTGATGGATGTTGATTTCGTTGCCCAGATGGTAATGCTCGCTTTGCCACACCAGCAGCCTTTGCCCGTCCGGCCCTTCCCACCAGAAGGGCATTTGTTTTTTCCCGGCGGCGTAATGGCCGTGATGGGTATGCACCGCCGACAGCAGCCGCCGAACGCCCGCCCCGGCCAGGATGGAAGCGAAGCCCCAGGGATAACCGTTAATATCGGCGGTCATAGCGCTTTTGAGCTCGATTCCCTGCTTTTTCGCCGTCCGGCGGCATTCTTCCAGCGTTTCCCGCAGCACCGTTTCGTCCGTCAGGTCGGTGCCGTTGAGATAACTGCCGGACAGGCCGATTTTTCCTTCCCGGACGAGCCGCCAGAAATCCTGAATATACGCGGGTGTGCTGCTTTCCAGAAACTGTTCCAGCATCCAGAAGGTTTCCACATTCCAGCAAAAGCCCGTCCACTTGGGATTCTTCTCCGCTTCCCGCAGGATGTCCACCACGCTTTCCAGGTATTTTGCATGGTTCCAGGCGATTTTCTCCTGCCGATCGGTATACCCCACGTCAGTGTGGGCGTGATGAATGAGATAAAACTTCATGGGCGCGCCTCCCTCACAAAAGAAAAAGCAGCGCGCGGCTGCTTTTACAGAATCAGATCAAACCGGTTGTTTTCATGACGAACACGAAAAGGAAGGTGGAAAAAATACATAAGGTGCTGGTAATGGCCACGCATTCCGCGGCCAGCTCGCCGTCGCCGCCCATGCTTTGCGCCATGGGATAGGAGCTCACCGCCACCGGCGCGCCCAGGGCAATAAAGGCGCAGGCCAGGGCGATTCCCCGCATGCCCGCCGCCACGCAGATCGCCAATCCGATCAGGGGCGAGAGAATCAGCTTCCAGGGCACCACGATGGCAAGCTGCCGCACGTGGGCTTTGGCGCTGGAAAACTGAATGGCGCCGCCCAGGGTAAACAGCGCCAAGGGGGTAGCCACTTTGCTTAAATCGCCCATGGACGTTTTCAGGAAGGCCGGGGGCTGGAAATGCAGCAGCCACAGGGCAAAGCCCAGCAGAGAACTGATAATCAGCGGGTTTTTCAGGATGTTCAGCACAATGCGGCCCGGCTTGATTTTTCCATGGCCCCATACGCTGAGGGCGATCACGGAGAACACATTATAGAAGGGCACCGTCACCGTCACCAGCAGCGCCGCCAGGGACGTATCCTGCCCCGGAAACAGCATGGCCACCAGCGGGATGCCGAAAAAGGCGTAATTGGCCCGCCCCATGGCCTGGATCATGACGCCGATTTTCTTCGGGTCCTTTTCCAGCCGGGGCACAACCAGAAACAGCAGCCCAAACTGCGCCGCCAGCAGACCGGGTATCAGCAGAAAAGCCAAGCCGGAAATGGGGGTATCGTAGGGCGTGTTCATCACGCTGTAGCACAGGTTCACTGGCAGAAACACCCGGAACACCAGCTGATTCACGTCCTTCACCAGCTGTTCCTTCAGCAGCCCGATCCGGCGGCAGAACCATCCGGCGGTCATCAGCGTCAGCAGCGGCAGCACCGTGTTCAGGGCAAAGAGAAAATCATCCATGGCGCTTTCCTTTCATTCGGTCATGGGCGTTGGGTGACAGGGGTATTTTCCAGGATCGACTGCACGCGGTTCAGCGCCCGCTTCATCACTTCTTTTTGCTGGCTGCTCATATCTTCCGGCGCCGGGTCCGCGCTGCATACCACGCTGTACTGAATTTTGTTATTCACTTCCTGCCGCCAGATATAGGTGGGGGTATATTCCACGCCCTGGAAATGCATGCGCCCCTGTTCATCGCTGAAAACATTCAAATGCAGCAGGATGCCGGAAATGTCGTATGGCTCACGGGATTCGGAAAGCAGCGTGCCCAGAGAATACGCCACAAAGGCGTCGCGGGCTTTGCCGTCCTCCCCCGTGCAGGAAATGATCTCCATGGGCAGCACCCGGCTGGGCCGCGTGCCCAAAATAATGTCTGCGCCCATTTGAGCCAGAGACTGCGCAGTGCTTTTTTGCGCGCGGGTTACTTCCACCGCATCGCTCTTTCCCCAGTACAGGCAAACGATCACGCACCGCGCTCCCTGGCTGCGGGCCCAGCGGATATCCGCCCGGGCCGTATCCAGGGAAAAGAGCTGCAAAACGCCGGCGTTTTCCTTCTGCGCGTTCCTGCCCTTGGCAGTCAGCGCTTCCGAATAGGACAGGATAGCGACGGTGCCGCCGTTGAGGGTCACTAAACGGCGCTGGGACGCGCGGTATACGTTTACGCCGGTACAGGAAAGACCGCTGCCCGACAAGGCGCTTACGGTATCCGCCGCTCCCTGCGCCCCCTGATCCAGAATGTGCTCGCTGGCCAGAACCACCTGTTCCATCCCCAGGCTCCGCACGGCATCCGCCGCTTCTGAAAGCGTGATGGCGTCCCCGTACTTGCGGTCGGAAACGTTGATGGTCTGCGGCAGGGTAACCAGGTTCAAATCGGCGTATATCTTGCTGCCGATCCGGGACAGAACGGGCCGGTAATCCGCCGTTTTATTCTCTTTGCTGTACACAGCGTCGGAAATATCGCTTTGGAACGAAAGCAGTCCCCCTGCGGTCAGGGAAAAGGTGTAGGGCGGCAGCGCGGCGGGATGCTCCGTAGGCGCGGGCGTAGCCATGGGCGCTGGCGTATCGGCTTCCGGGGCCGCGGTTACAGGCGCCAATGTCACCTTCACGGTGCGCACCTGGTTTTGCGCCGCAGGCGCGGGCGTTGGCCCCTGGAATGCCGAATTCATCAGGCCGATCACCCGTTGGGCGTCCATTTTTGCGCTGGTGCCCTGCCCCCGCATCTTGCCGAACATGAACAGACACCCCGCCGTCACCAGCACGGTGAGCAGCAGGGTCAATATGGTGCCTATGGACCAGCCTGGCTTATGATGCTTCATATCCTTCTCTCCGATCCGTCAGGAACCTTTGAAATCTTGCAATCGCGGCACATGAAAGGCCAATGTTGGCAAGGAGAGTACAGAGTGCAGAGTTCAGAGTTCAGATAATATAGTTTATACAATCCGGGGTTCCGAACTTTATCAGCTAAATAAATCTGAACTCTGTACTCTGAACTCTCAACTCTGATTCGCATGTGGAATGCTCGTAGATAATGCGTTGCGCCCTCATGGCTTGGTTTCCACCCGGATCATGCTTTCCACCCGGGCGTCGCGGGAATCGATGGCGGCCAGGGCCTTGCGGATGGAGCACTCCCCGGCGTCGTGGGTAATCAAAACGATCTGGGCGCGGCCGTTCACGGCGTCGCGCTGCATGAGGTTGCGGATGCTGATGCCCTCGTTGCCAAGGCAGGTGGTGATATGGGCCAGCACGCCGGGCCGGTCGCTGGCTTCCAGGCGCACGTAGAAGCTGCACCGCCAGTCGTTGGTGACGGTGAGACCCTCGGCCAGCTTATCGGAATTGCGGAAGGTGGGATGGCGGGGCGTTTCACGGGAAACGGCGTAAAGCATGTCGCTCACCACGGCGCTGGCGGTGGGGGCGCTGCCCGCGCCGCGCCCAAAGAGCATCATGTCGTCGCAGGCGTGGCCGTGGAGGAAAATGGCGTTAAAGGAGCCGTTCACGGAGGCTAAGGGATGGCTGTCCGGAATGAAGGTAGGATGCACCCGGGCGTCGATCACATTGCCCTGCCGCTTGGCGATGGCCAGGAGCTTCAGGGTATAGCCCAATTCCTTGCCGAAAGCGATATCGGCGGCGGTCACCTGGGTGATGCCCTGGCGGTAAATCACGTCAAAGGGCACCCGGGCATGGAACGCCAGGGAAGAAAGGATGGAAAGCTTGTACGCCGCGTCGAAGCCCTCCACGTCGCTGGTGGGGTCGGGCTCGGCCAGGCCCAGGCGCTGGGCGTCGCTGAGCACGGCGGCGTAGTCGCTGCCCTCCTGGCTCATGCGGGTGAGGATATAGTTGGTGGTGCCGTTCACAATGCCCATCATTTCCTCGATGCGGTTGCTCATGAGGGAATCCACGGTGGTGCGGATGATGGGGATAGCGCCGCAGACGGCGGCCTCGTAATACAGGCCGCTGCCGTGCTTCTCCGCCGCTTCCTGCAAAATGTGCCAGTTGAGGGCCAGGGCCATTTTGTTGGCCGTGACCACGGTTTTGCCCATTTCCAGGGCGCGGAGCATATAGCGGGTGGCGGGTTCCTCGCCGCCCATAAATTCCAGCACCATTTCAATGGCGGGATCGTCCGTCACCTGCGCCGGATCGGTGGTGAGCAATTCTTCGGGCACGATGGCGTCCCGCTTTTTATATACGTCCCGCACCAGGATGCGCTTGATATCGAACACCACGCCGCTGCGGTGCAGCAGATCGTCCTTAAACTCGTTCAGCAGCTTCCACACGCCGCAGCCGATGTTGCCGCAGCCCAAAAATCCAACCGTTACCGTGCGCATGATGTTTTCCCTCCGTTATGCTTTCATCTGATTCTTTTCATAGATCAGCCGCAGACCTTTTAAGGTGAGCAAGCCGTCGATATGATCGATCACCCCGGATTTCTGAGCAATCAGCCGGGCCATGCCGCCGGTGGCGATCACCTTGGCCCCCGGGCAGCCCATTTCCCGGCGCATTTCGTTTACCAGATAGATCACCTGGCCCACGTAGCCGTTGATGACGCCGGACTGCAGGTTGGCGACGGTGGTTCTGCCGATCACCTTTTCCGGCATCACCAATTCAAAGTGGGGCAGCTTGGCCGTGCCGGACACCAGCGCTTCGCTGGTGAGCTTGAGGCCGGGGCAAATGCAGCCGCCCAAAAGGGAGCCCTTCGCGTCCAGCGCGCCGAAGGTGGTGGCTGTGCCGAAATCAATGTATACGCAGGGGCCGCCGTACAGGGAATACGCCGCCACCGCGTTGCAGATACGGTCGCTGCCGATTTCACGGGGATTTTCATACTTGATGTCGATGCCCGTTTTCACGCCGGGGCCCACGGCCATGGGGTCCATGCCGAAGTATTCCCGGCACATATGCTCCACGGTGAAATTCACCGTGGGCACCACGGAGGACATGACGATGCCCGTTACCTGCTTTTTGTCAATTCCCTCATGCTCAAAAAGCTGGGAGATCATCACGCCCATTTCGTCGCTGGTGTATTTCCGGGTGGTGGACAGGCGCCAGTAATGCACCATTTCCGCCCCGTCGAACAGGGCGGTTTTGATGTTGGTGTTGCCCACGTCAATGGTAAACAGCATGCCGGTTTTATCTCCTTATTTTCAGATCAGGCGCGCTTTTTTCAGCGCCGCGCCAACGGCCCCGGTCACCACGGCGGCAACGATCATTTCCACCACCGCGTTGATACCTACGGACGCGATAATGAACGCGATCACCCCGCGGCCCGCCATGAGCCCCTGAATATATTCCGTATTGCCAAACAGCAGCACCAGAGAGGACATGAAGAACAGCGTGTTGAAAAAAGCCGCCGAAAAGCCGGTAATCATGCAGCTCATGTAAGCGTTCATCCGCTTGTTCAGCGCCTTGTAAACCAGGGCGGTCAGCACGCCCACCAGCACGCGGGACACGAACCTTTGAATAAAGCACAGCACCGGGCTGATGCCCACCAGCGCGGCGCCCATGCCGCTGAAGCCCACCAGGCCGAAGCATTGCAAAAAGCTGATCAGGCCGAACACGCCGCCCATCAGCGCGCCGCCGCCCATGCCGATGGCAATGGCGGCGATAGCGACCGGGATCATGTTGAAAGTGATAGACAGCCCGGCGGGCTGGGGAATATTCACATAGCCCAGTACGATCAGCAGGGCGGTGAGCAGGGCAAACAGGGTCAGCTTCACGGCGATTTGCGGTTTTCATTTTCTTTTCCTCCGTTCAAGTTCTGTAAAGATACCTGACGCAATGCAGGGATACGCTTTTGCCCGCGTCCAGCCCCTAAGAGGGTACCGGCATTGCAGGCTTTCATATTATACCAGAGGAAGCAGGGATTGTCAAAAAACACAACAAAAAATGCAGGGAAGATACATTGGCCCGGCAAAAGGCCGAATGCTGTTCTTCCCCGCGTGAACCTTCACTTTTTTATCTGGCTTTTCTGGCTTCCGCCTTGCGGCCGTGCTTATCCTGATACAGCTTTTCGTCCGCCCGCTGAACGCAGTTCTGGAA
>CACWWM010000069.1 GCA_902764565.1 uncultured Eubacteriales bacterium | reverse complement strand
CGAAGACGCGGACGCCTCCTTTTTCCTGTGCAGGGAGCTGATTCCCGGCTATCTGAACGGCGTGACCGGCGTGTATGGGCCCCCGGAGGGGTATTTCGCGGCGGAACAGGAGCCGGAAGCTTTTGAAGCCTTCGACGCCCAGTTCCCACCCAAGGAAAAACTGAAGCTTCCGGGGCAGCTTTTTGGATAAATGATTTGCGGGGGAAACCGCTCTTTGGATGCCAAAGAGCGGTTTCCCCCGCACCCCTTTCCGAGAAAGCAATCAGGAGTTGATTATAGAAGGAAAGAGCTGTATTGATTTTATTCTTTAGCCGTGGTACAATTCAATCGGAAACGATGTCAACGGAAGGGGATGTCTGAACCGCATCTGCGGTAGGAGCCCTATTGGCATCGTTTCTGTTTTTTTATAAAAGGAAGCAACTGTTCAATCTATCATGGAACCACGGAAAGAAGGAGAAGCCCTTCGCCCCCTTTGAGGGCAACTCCCCTGATAGGGGAGGCAATATGGGCTCCCCTATCAGGGGAGCTGTCGGCGCAGCCGACTGTGGGGTTTCAATCGGCTTTCCCTTCGCCGCCGAAAACCTGCTTTTGCAGCCTTTGTCCCGTAGGGGTCGCCGCCAGGCCGCCTTTGGCCGTTTCTTTCAGGGAATCGGGCAGGGCGTCGCCTACCTGGCGCATGGCGTCCAAGCATTCGTCGGCGGGAATTTTGGAGGCCGGATACGTTCCGCTTGATGCAGGGGATTTCCACCAGCCCGGCCACGGGGTCGCACACCAGGCCCAGCTGATTGGCGATGGCGATGGCGCAGGCATCCGCGCACTGCCGGGGTGTTCCGCCCATCAATTCCACCAGAGCCGCGGCGGCCATGGCGGCGGCGCTTCCGCATTCCGCCTGGCACCCGCCCTGGGCCCCGGCGATGCTTGCTCGCCCGGCGATCACCATGCCGAAAGCCCCGGCGGTGAACATGGACATGACCACGTCTTTTTCGTCAAAGCCCCGATCTTCCCAAAGAGAAACAAGGCAGCCCGGCAGGATGCCGCAGCTGCCCGCCGTGGGGGCGGCAACGATCCGGCCCATGGAGGCGTTGCACCCGGCCACGGACAGCGCCCGGGAAATGGCTTTGGAAAGCAGCGTGCCGCACAGGCCGCCGTTTTTTTCGGCGTAGGCTTTCATTTTATAGCCCTCGCCGCCGGTCAGGCCCGACATGGATTTCTGGTTTTCCTCCTGGCCCGCCTTCACGGCTTCCTGCATCACCAGGAAATCCAGTTCCATTTTTTCAACAAGCTCCATGGGGGAAACCTCCATGGCCTCGGCCTGATCGGCAAGCACCAGTTCTGATTTTTACGTTTCTTTTTTCTGCTTCCCGCACCAATTCGCCGATGGATTCATAGGTGAGCATAATTTCTTCCTCCCTCAGATGCGGCGCACCAAAATGGCGTTGGAAACGTTTTCGATGTTCCGGATGACGCCGACCAGGTTTTCCGGCGGCTGGCCGTCGATTTCGATGGTCATGATGGCGTCGCCGCCCTTGCGCTGCCGGCTGAGATGGAAGCTGGAAATGTTCAGCTCCGCGTATTCCCAATGCATGAGCTGGGTCACGGCGGCGATGACGCCGGGCTTGTCCCGGTGCATGACCAGGATGGTGTTGTTTTCCCCGTTGAATTCCACCTTCATCCCGTCGATCTGGTTTACCAGGATGTTGCCGCCGCCCACGCTGGCCCCCTGCATTTCGCCCTCTCCGCCGTCCTCCAGATAATAATGGATGCGGGCTGTGTTGGGGTGCGCGCCCTTGATGTCTTCCCTGATGAATTCAAAATCGATGCCCTGATTCCTGGCGATGGTCAGGGCGTCCCGGATCTCCGGGGAATAGCTGTGATAGCCCATGATGCCCGCCAGCAGCGCCCGGTCGGTGCCGTGGCCCTTATAGGTCTGGGTAAAAGAGCCGGACAGGGTGATTTCCACCTTGCGCAGCTTCCGATTGTCGATCAGCTTGTTGGCCACCCGGCCCAGGCGCACCGCCCCCGCCGTATGGGAGCTGGACGGCCCGATCATCACCGGGCCGATGATATCAAAAACGTTCATGCTTCATTCTCCCCGCTGCTGTCCGCCGGGAACAGCACGTTTACAGGATTTCCCGTTCTTTAAGCGTTTATTTGGATGATGCGGGATTATCTGCCGCGACCAGCCTTCATTTTTTGTTTTTCTTCATACATCAGGTGATCCGCCCGGCGGAACACGTCGTCCACCGTGTCTTCTCCGTTATAGAGGGCGTAGCCGACGGCGGCGTTGACCTTTTCCCAGGGCTGGCCGTCGGCCGCGGCAGCCGCCTCGCGGAACTGCTCGATCCGTTTTTCAATATTGTCGTAATCCCGGTCCTTTACCACAATGACAAATTCATCGCCGCCGAAGCGATACACGGGGGAGTGGGAGAATGTTTCGCAGATCAGGGCACAGGTTTTCTGGATGGCGACGTTCCCCTGCTCATGGCCGTAGGTATCGTTAATCTTTTTCAGGTCGTTCATATCCACCATCACGATGCCGTAACGTGCGTCGCCCCGTTCCATTTCCTCCTTCAGCCTGATCGCCTGCTGATCGTAGGCCAGCTTGCTCCCAACCCCCGTCAGCGCGTCCTTGTGGGCCAGCTGGTTCATTTCGTCGGCTTCGATCCTGGTATTCTTCAGCTCCTGGGTGGTGGTTTTCAGGCTGTCGATATAGCCGTGAATATCCCGCACCATTTCGCGCATGGAGGAATAAAGGGATTCAATTTCGTCCTTGGATTTGATGGGCAGATGATCCAGTTCGCTGTTGTCCTCCTTCTGGGCGCTGTAATGGGCGGCGGCGCTGCTCAGCAGATTGATGGGCCGGATAATGAACCGGTTAACCGCCAATATACCCAGGACGCAGACCAGAACGGTAATCAATGCCAGCGCGCCGATGTAAAAGAGGATGAATTGGGCCTGCTGCGAACGGATGGTTTCCATGGAGATATCCACCATGGCGTAGCAGATGACCGAACCGTCCGCGCCGTACACCGGCGATCCGGCGGTAACGAGCCAGCCGTAAGGCTGCGTATCGGTGATATAGGGCGGAAAGCCGACGGTGGGGTCGTCCAGCAGATCCCGGTTGGCTTCGTACAGCGGATCGATGCAGCCGGGCGGGCAGGGGTCCTCATAAGCGGCGTCGGTCAGGTAAATAAAGGATTCTGTGGGTGCGTCCACCGCGGAGAGGTACAGGCAGTCCACGTCGTTTACGTCCTGGATGCTTCTGAGCTGCTTTTGCAGAAACTGAAATTCTTCGGACTGCTCCAAATGGGCGTACAGGCCGATATAAGCGTCAAATTCCGGCGTGCCCCAGGCGTCGCTGCTGACCCGGTCCGGCGCGGCGCTGAAGATTTCCATGATCGCGTTCTTCAGGGCCTGGGCGCGTTCCGTATCCAGCACCGCCGCTACCGTATGGGACAGATCGCTCGCCCGGTTTCTGAAGGTGGTGTCCACGACCTTGCGAATGGCGTAGCTGGAAATCAGCGTCGCCACGATGCTCAGGATCGCGGCGATGGTGATAATCAGGATCACTGTTTTTTTTCGCAGAGATAGCCTCATTTTTTTTCCCCCGTTTTGACCTCAAAATGTGGTGGGCTGGTGCATTTTTTCTTACACTACTACAACATATATTTTACACGAATGGGCAAAGAATGGCAAGAGAAAAAAACAAAAATATCAAAAGAAATACAAAAAAGAAGCCCAAAGGCTTCTCAACAGGCAACAAATGGTCAATTGTTAAGCATGGCCTGCGCCAGGGCGTCCATGTCGTATTCCCCGGGCTGCTGCCCGGCGATAAACCGGGCGGCGCGCAGCGCGCCGCGGGCGAAAATGGAACGATCCTGAGCAGAATGGGTGAGGGTGACGACCTCGGAGGGGCCGTAAAAGCCCACTTCATGGTCGCCCGGCACGCTGCCGCCCCGGATGGCGTGAATGCCGATCTCGTTCTTTTCCCGTTTTTGGGTGCGGCCGTTGCGTCCAAATACCGGCAGGGTATCGGGGCCGCTCACGGCGTCGTACAGCATCAGGGCCGTGCCGCTGGGGGCGTCGATCTTCTGGTTGTGGTGCTTTTCGATGATCTCGATATCGAAATCCGGCAAAAGCTTCGCCGCCTGGCGCGCCAGGGTGCGCAGCACGTAAACGCCTAAGCTCATGTTGGCGCTGCGGAAAATGGGAACGGTTTTCGCCGCTTCCCGGATGGCGGCCAGATCTTCCTCGTTGTAGCCGGTGGCGGCCAGCACCAGGGGCAGATGATGCTCCTTGGCGTAAGCAAGCAGGGCGGGCAGTCCTTCCGGGCGGGAGAAATCCACGATCACGTCCGCTTCCTCCCGCACCAGGGAGAAGGAGGGGTACACGGGGAAATCGCTCCATTGTTCCGCGTGCACGTCGATGCCGGCGATAATAGCCGCCTGTTCGTCTTCCGCCAATTGCGCCACCTGATGGCCCATGCGTCCGCACGCGCCGGATAACAGAATCTTCAGCATATCAAACCTGCCTTTTGCATTTCTTCTTTCAGGATGTGTCCATGTTCGGGGGAAAGGGGCGTAAGGGGCAGCCGCACTTCGTTGCGGCACAGGCCCAGGGCCGCCGCCGCCGCTTTCACGGGGATGGGGTTCACTTCTGAGAACAGGGCGTTCATCAGGGGCAGCCAGCGCAGGTTCAGCTTCGCGGCCTGGTCGATGGGCAGGCGGCAGATATCCCCCGTGGCCTTGGGGGCGATGTTGGCCAGCACGGAGATGGCCCCCAGGCCGCCCACGGCGCGAACCGGGGCGATGATTTCATCCGATCCGGAATAGAAGGCGATCTGATCCCCGCACAGGCGGATCATTTCCATGATCTGGGTCATGTTGCCGGAGGCTTCCTTCATGGCGATGATGTTGGGCTCGCTTGCAAGCGTTTCCAGCGTTTTGGGCTGCATGTTCAGCCCCGTGCGGGAGGGCACATTGTACACGATCACCGGAAGGGAACCGTCCCTTGCGATGGCGGTATAGTGGGCGATCAGCCCGTTTTGGGTGGTTTTGTTGTAATAGGGGGTCACGCAAAGCTGGGCGTCCGCGCCCAGTTCCTTGGAACGGCGGGCCTTTTCAATCACGTCCTTGGTATTGTTGCCGCCGGTGCCCGCGATCACGGGGATGCGGTGGTTGACCTGACGGACGATGAAGGAAAGCGTATCTTCCCATTCCTTCGCCGTCATGGTGGAGGGCTCGCCGGTGGTGCCGCAGGCGACAATGGCGTCCACGCCCTCGCTTACCTGGAATTCCACCAGGTTTTTGAGGGCGTCATAATCCACTTCCCCCTTTTGAAAGGGCGTGATCAAAGCTGTGGCGCAGCCTGTGAACAGCACGTTGGACATGGTTTACTCCTTTCGCTGCTTTTCTTCAATAAACAGGTTATTTCCGCACGATATAGCCCTGAGCGCAGAGCAGCTCGGCGGACAGCACGCCGCCGCCCGCTGCGCCGCGGAGGGTGTTGTGGGAAAGGCACACGAATTTGTAATCGAAAATGGGGTCTTCCCGCAGACGGCCCACGGAAATGCCCATGCCGCGCTCAAAGTCGCGGTCCAGACGGGTCTGAGGCCGGTCCGGCTCCTCCATATAGCGGATGAAGGGGGTGGGGGCGCTGGGCAGCTGAAGCTTTTGGGCCACGGTTTCGTAGTTTGCCCAGCGTTCCAGCATTTCTTCCATGGCGGGCTTGCGGTCAAAGGATACGCTCACCGCCGCCATGTGGCCGTCGGCTACAGGCACGCGCAGGCACTGGGCGCTGATCACGGGCAGCTGGGCCAGCTCGATGGCATTGCCCTCGGCGTTCAGCTTGCCCCAGATCTTCCGGGGTTCCTGCTCGCTCTTTTCTTCCTCGCCGCCGATATAAGGGATCACGTTGTCCAGGATCTCAGGCCAGCGGTCAAAGGTCTTGCCCGCGCCGGAAATGGCCTGGTAGGTGCACACGAACACGTTCCTGGGCCCGAAGTCCATCAGCGGGGTCAGGGCGGGCACGTAGCTCTGGATGGAGCAGTTGGGCTTCACGGCGATAAAGCCCCGCTTGGTGCCCAGGCGCTTGCGCTGGGCGGCGATCACGGCGGTATGGGCGGAATTGATTTCGGGAATCAGCATGGGCACGTCGGAAACCAGGCGGCAGGCGCTGTTGTTGCTCACCACGGGGGTTTCGGCCTTGGCATAGCTTTCTTCCAGTTCGCGGGTGGCCTTTTTATCCATAGCGGTGGCGCAGAACACAAAATCCACCTTGGAGGAAACCTCCTCCACGTTCGCGGCGTCCAGCACCGTCATGCTGGCGGCCTTTTCGGGGATGGGCCAGGAGAAGGCCCACCGGCCCTCCACCGCTTCCCGGTAGGTTTTGCCCGCGCTGCGGCCGCTGGCGGCCAGGGCGGAGATTTCAAACCAGGGATGATTCTCCAGCAGGGACACAAACCGCTGTCCCACCATGCCGGTGGCGCCGATGATACCAACGCGATACTTTTCCATCATACTCATCCTTTCTTGATCCCATCCTATGCGGGGAATAATAAGCGGGTCACCAGGGGTGTATTTCAAAAATGTACCCGGCGGCGGACTTCCTCGCGCACGGACCGGTTGCCATTGATGAAAAACAGGGAAAGGGAAATGAACAGGCACGGAGCCAGCACGAAGGGGGACCACACAAGCCCGCCCGTCAGGCCATGGGCCCTGGCATGCAGCCATTCCACGGCCAAACATTCCACCGCGCACGCCGCGAAGATCACGGCGATCAGCGTGAGCTTGTTGATCCATCCCCTGCGCCACAGCACGGTGATCAGGGTGACGAGGCCAGCGCCCAAGGCCAGGGACGGCAGCGCGATGGGGAAAAACCAATGGCCGGAGGCGCTCAGCCGTTCCACCAGGAACAAATACCCGTTCAGGGACAGGAAAGGCGCGCCGATGGCGAAATAAACCTGATACCTGGGCACGGCCAGGGGCGGGGCGGCGGAGAGAAACAGCATCAGCAGCGCGCCGGAAGCGTAACTGCTCCAGGTAATGCCCCCCGTGGCCAGCAGATCGATCACCAGGCACAGCCCGGCGGGGGCCAGCAGCATCAGCGCGGCCAGCGTGAGCAGAAAACGCTTGCTCCGCTTGAGGGCCTGTTCCGGCGTGCGCACCGGATAGGCTTTCGGCGAGGCCGCGGCGGGCCTTTCCGGCTCCGCAGGATCGTAAACCGGCGTTTGGCAAAGGGGACAGCGCTTTTCACCGGCCCCCAATTTCACGCCGCAGTGAACACAGTAAGCCATGGTTCATTCATCCTCCAGGTTGCTTTCCACCGTGACCGGCACGCCCTTCTCCACCAGAAAGCGCAGCGTTTCCCGGGGCAGGGTGGTTTCCCGGATGTTGCTGGAAAAAATCAGGCGCAGCTCGCCGCCCGTGGTGACGGAAGCGCAGTTGCACAGCGGCGAGGAGGGCGAGCCCAGCTGAAATTCAAACCGGCGGATCAGCCGGTCCGTACCCGTGGGCAGCTCGGCGCGGCCCAGGTTGGTGAGGGTGGATGTCACCAGCCGGTCGCCCGACTTGCGGAAAACGCTGCTGATGACCCAGTTTTTGATGAAACGGGGCACCAGACGCACCAGCAGGTTCTTTTCGTCCGCCACGTTGGTGGCGATCACGGCGCTGAGCAGCTTGGGGTTCACGGCGTACTTCATGTAGGCGTGCACTTCTCCCACGATTTCCTCGAAGGTGTAGTCCCCCAAGCGCGGATCGATGCCGGGATTGACGAAGGTGGAAAAATTGCGCATGGTGGGCGAGGGGTAGAAGGCCCGCATGTTCACCGGCACGGAAACCCTGAGGGGCTTTTTGCGCCGGGGATGCTGGGCTTCCTGGCATTGATAGGCCGCCCACAGCATCACGCTCACCAGATACTCCGTCACCGTGGCGTTCAGCTTTTTCGCTTCGGCGATCAGCGGCGCGCAGGGGATGGAGGCGGCGATGATGCGCAGGGTGTGGGGGATTTCCGGCGTGGCGGGGAAATGGTAAGCGGGCGCTTCCTTGCGCGAGGCCCGCACCCGGGGCAGCGGCATGCGCAGGAACGCGTCCTCCGTTTCCTCGGGGCCGGGCTTGTCCAGGGGCCGCACCGCGCCGTGGTCGAACTGAACCTTTTTCCCGCCCAGGCGCAGATATTCCGTCGCCAGGGTCTTGATAAAGGTCAGGCCCCCGCTGCCGTCCGTCAGGGAGTGGAAAAACTCCGCCGAAATGCGGCTGCGGTAATAGAATACCCGAAGCAGATACCCGTGATCCTGCTTGAAGCGGAAGGGCATGCAGGGATGGCCCGCGTCCTGCCGCACAGTCAGCGGTTCCCGGATTTCCTCCAGGTAATACCAGAACAGGCCGGAACGCATGCGCACCTTCAGGGAGGGAAAGCGGGGCAGCACGTTGTCCACAGCCTGCTGCAGACGCTTGGGGTCCACCGTCTCGGTCAGCTCCGCCGAAATGCGAAAGGCGCTGCTCCACCGGAAAGAAGAAACCGCCGGATAGAGCTTTCCCGCGTTATCCAGCTTGAACCAACGCTTTCCGCGCAAGAAAGTCCCCCCCTCCGTACTGGCACAGTATACCATAAACAGGCCCGCCGCACAAGGCGCTGAAAGGATTTGTGTGAAAGTTTATGCATCGTTTACAATCAGTTGCAAATTAATCAAAATATATGGTACGGCTATGGACGAAAAATGCAAATCATGCTATAATATGCCATCCGTAAATTGCTGTACGGAAAGAACGAAAGGAAGAAGGATGGAACATTTTTATGAAAAAATGCATCGTTTGGGCCCTTTTGCTGATCCTCCTTTGCGGCGTTGGCGTGACCGCGAACGCGGAATTGGAAAAGAATCCTCTGCTGGACGCGGCTTTTTCCGCCCTGGAAAAGGACAATATTTTTCAGCGCCGCTATAACGAGCTGACCGGGTCCAACGTGGAATCCCTGTTTGAATTGGGCGTGCCTTACTTTTTCGGCCAGCAGGTCGCCAACGGCAAGCTGCTGAACAAAACGCATCTGGTGTCCAAATATCCGGAGTACGCCATCAAAAAATGCCTTGAGGTCACCAAGACCTTCCGGACCGGCGAACTGTATATTTATGGCTTTGACTGCTCCGGCTATACCCGGTGGATCTACGACCAGTGCGGCCTGGGCATGCATCCCGGCCTGCAGGATATGATCATCAAGCGCGATTATTGGAAGTATCACCTGTATCACGGCGGCACCAAATGGACCAGCCCCAAAATCGAAATGCCCCCCTACAACGAGCTGAAAGACACCCTGCGGGTGGGCGATCTGCTGGTGACGAAACATTCCGCCCGCCATATCATGATGTATATCGGCACCCTGGCCGATTACGGCTTCACGGCGGAGGAAGTGCCCGATCTGGCGCCTTATCTGGATTATCCCCTGGTGATTCACTGCGGCCCCAGTCCCTTCTACGGCGAGCGTTTCCAGAAGCTGATCGACGAGAACCCGCGCTATAAGAACTGTAACACCACCAACGGCGGCGTGGAGGTGTCCATTATCGGCGTAAAGCCTGAGGACGCGGCCTATCATACCACCGTTTTCCATACTCCCAAGTACAGCGTAGATTACGATTACTTCCTGGTGGACGACGGCAATTACATGCTGACGCTCCGGGATATCGAAAACGCGACCTCCTTCTGCTGGTACAGAATGTAATTGATAGAAAAACGATTGCCCTGCGAGGCGCTGCCTTTGCAGGGCAAAATTCTGCTTGAGAAAGGAAACGCGGAATGAAAAGGATCTGTGCGCTGGCGCTTGTATTGCTGTGCCTGGGAAGCCTGTGCGCCGCTTCGGCGGAAGTGGAACGCAGCCCTTTTTTGGATCATGCTTTTACCGCCCTGGAGAAAGGGAACATTTTTATGGAACGCTACAACGCCCTGACAGGGGCGGGGACGGAAGCCAAATTTGAGCTTGGCATTCCCTACCTGTTCGGCGGTACGGCGGCGGGCGGCGTATTCAGCCAGTGGCCGGAATACGCGAAACGGGTGTGCTGGCAGAGCTCCAAATTCTTTGCGGAAGGGCAGATTTACATCAACGGCTTTGACTGCGCGGGGTTTACCCGCTGGATCTACAGCCAATGCGGGCTGCCGGAGCATGATTCCCTGTCCAACCTGTCCCTGCATTGGGGGGATTACGG
>CACWWM010000068.1 GCA_902764565.1 uncultured Eubacteriales bacterium | reverse complement strand
CTGGTGCTGCTGGGTGCGGCCCTGGTGCTGTGGCCCAGGAAAAACCTCTGATAATAATTTGTGGGGAAAACCGCTCTTTGGATGCCAAAGAGCGGTTTTCTTCACATCCCTTTCCGAGAAAGCAATAAAGGGATTCGTTAAAAGCTTTTTGTTAAATCAGCCCCAAACAACGGAAGCCAGATACACGATGGCGGGAATGGAGAATAGCGATAAGAGGGTGGAAATCACCACCGTTTCCACGGCGTAGGGGTAATCCTTGCCGTGGAGCTGGGCGTACACCGCCACGTTGGAGCCCACGGGGCAGGCAATCGCCAGCAGCAGCGCCATCTTCATATCCCGCAGCGTATCCGGGAGCAGGGAGAGCAAAAGCATCCCCGCCAGGGGGATCAGCAATAGCCGCGTACAGGCCAGCAAATACAGCTTTTTCTTTCTGATCATGCCCGCCACGTCCGTCTGGGCCAGATAAACGCCCACCGTGAACATGGCCAGGGGTGTGTTCAGCCCCGCCACGGTGGAAAGGCACCCGCTGATGACCGCGGGCAGCTGAATTTGGGTAAAGAAAAGGAACAGGCCGATCAGAATGGCGATGATGAACGGGGCTTTGATGAGTTTTTTCGGTTCAAAGCCCTGCCGGATGGGCTGCCCGGTCAGGATGGATACGCCGTAGGTCCATTGGCCGACGTTCAGGAACGCCACGAAGCAGGCCACATAAAACACCGCGCCCTGGCCCACGGAAGCCACGATCAGGGGAATGCCGAAAAAGCCGGGATTGGAGAAGGCCCCGGCAAAGGCGGCGATAGGGTCGCGCCGGAAAATCAGGCGGGAAATGATGATGGAGGTCAGCAGCAGCGCCGCCGCCCCCGCTGCGCTGAGCAGCATGCCCGTCATGTGCTCCGCTGTGCGCTCCACCAAAAAGCCGTTGATGATTACGGCTGGCAGAGCTAAGTAAATCAGGATATTGCCCAAGGCCCGGCTGTCCTCCCTGGTGATTTTGCCGAACTTGAACAGGGCGTAGCCCAGCCCCGCCAGCAGGAACATCTGCAAAATCTGCCGGGCCAGAATCAGGATCATTTCCATGGCAGCTTCTCCCTTTTCTTTCGTTCGTTTTCTTGTTCGCTGCGGTCTTCAAAAATCCTGCTGCGGAAAATAAACCATATATCGGAAGGAAATCCCCGGGCGCGGCGCGAATACAGCATCAGACGCAAAAAGAGCATTTTTTCACGAATCGCAAAGAAGGAGGGAACCCATGCGGCAATACGAACCCTTTGAACTGACCTTTTCCGGCGCCGCGCCGCAGGATCAATGGGCGGCTGTTGACCTGGAAGCGGCGTTCACCTGCGGCGGGAAGACCACGGCCGTGAAGGGCTTCTATGACGGCGGCGGCCGGTACAAGGTGCGTTTTCTTCCGGAGGACGCCGGGGAATACCGTTGGAAGGCAACCGGCATTTTCAGCGCGGAAGGTGAGGAAGCCTGCGCTTCCGCCCATGGGAACCACGGGCCGGTGCGCGCAGGCGGCACCCATTTTCAATACGCCGACGGCACGCCCTTTCTCCCTTTCGGCACCACGGTATACGCCGTGGCCTCCCAGGACGACGCGCTGGTGGATCAAACCATCGCCGCCCTGAAAAACGCTCCCTTCAACAAAATACGCATGTGCGTATTCCCCAAGCATTACGATTATAACCACAACGATCCGCCCTGCTATCCTTTTGAAAAGCGCCCGGACGGCGCCTGGAACACCGGCAGACCCAATACCGCTTTCTGGCATCGCTTTGAAGCGATCCTGGATAGGATCGGAGCGCTGGGCATACAGATCGACCTGATCCTGTTTCATCCCTATGACCGATGGGGCTTTGCTTCCCTGCCCCAGGCGGACAACCTGCAATATCTGGATTACCTCCTGCGCCGCCTGAGCGCCAAGCCGTATATTTGGTGGTCCCTGGCCAACGAATATGACCTGTGCGGGAGCAAAAGCCTCAGCGACTGGGAGGAAATAGAAGCATACGTGGCGGACAACGACCCATACCGGCATCTGCTGTCCAGCCATAACTGCTTCTGCTTCTGGGATTTTTCCCGGACGCATGTGACGCATTGCAGCATCCAGACCAAGGCGCTGTCGGAAATTCCCCGGTGGCTGCTGCGGTACCGCAAGCCGGTGATCATCGACGAATGCTGTTATGAAGGCAATCTGCCCCACGCCTGGGGCAGTATTTCCGGCCGGGAAATGGTGTACCGGTTCTGGCGCTGCGTATGCTCCGGCGGCTACTGCACCCACGGGGAAACCTTTCTTTCCGATGACGGCGTGCTCTGGTGGGCCCGGGGCGGAAGCCTGAAAGGCGAAAGCCCCCGGCGCATCGCATTCCTGCGTCAGATCATGGAAAGCCTGCCCGGACCGTTGGAACCCTGGATCACCGGCTGGGGCGGACTGAACCTGATGACGCCGGAGCAAATCAAAGAAAGGCTGGAGGCCGGCTATACGCCCGGCGATTCCACCTATCTGGCCCTTGCCAGCATCCAGCGCATGCGGCCGGACGACCGGGCGGCGCACCTGGCTTCCGAACGTATCTGGCGCGCCCGATGCGGCGAGGAAGCTTTTCTCCAGTTCTTCAGCATACAGACCAGCGCCGAATGCGTTTTTGAACTTCCGGAGGACAAACGTTACCGGGTGGAACTGATCGACGTATGGGAAATGACCCGCACCGTGCAGATGGAAAACGTCTGCGGTTCCATCAAAGCGCGCCTGCCCGGCAAGGAGGGCATGGCGGTGCTGATTACGCGCAATTCGTAAGGAGGCGTTCACTGTGGAAATCAAAAAAGCCCAATGGATCACCCCTGCCCGGGATATGGGCGACCTTTGCCCCGTATTCCGCCGGGTATTCGCCGCAGAAAAGCCCGTGGAAAAAGCCGGGCTGCAAATCACCGCCCTGGGCGTGTACGAGGCGGAGCTGAACGGAAAGCGGGTGGGCAAATTCGTATTGGCCCCCGGCTGGACCAGCTACGAGCACCGCCTGCAGGTGCAGACCTACGACGTGACGGAGCTGCTTTCTCCAAACAACGAGCTGCGGGTTTCCGTGGGCCGGGGCTGGTTCCGTTCCCCTGTACCGGGCTGGGACAACGACGGAATGAAAAAACAGCGCTTCGATCAGCCCTGCGGCCTGATCGCCCTGCTGCGGATCAGGTATGCGGATGGGACGGAGGAAACGGTCTTTACGGACGAAGCCTGGGAAACGAGCGAAGGCCCCGTTCGGTTCAGCGAAATCTACGATGGAGAAACCTGCGACGCGCGGGTAAAACCGGATGACTGGAAAAAGGCCAAAATCCTCGATTGGCCCAAGGATATTCTGATTCCTCAGGAGGGCGAAGAAATCCGGGAAATGGAAAGGATCGCCGCCAAAGAAATCATCCACACCGCCGCCGGGGAAACGGTGGTGGATTTCGGTCAGGAAGTTACCGGCTGGGTGGAATTCACCATAGATGCGCGCGCGGGCGAGCTCGTTCATTTCAACCACGGCGAAGTGCTGGACAAAGACGGCAATTTCTATAACGAGAATTACCGCGGCGCCAAAGCCGAGGTGCGCTATATCTGCGGGGAAGGAAAGCAGACCTGGCATCCCCGGTTCACCTTCTTCGGCTTCCGGTATATTCACCTGATTTCCTGGCCCAGCGACCCGAAAGCGGAAGATTTCACCGCCGTGGCGGTGTATTCCAATATGGCGCGCACCGGCTGGCTGAAATCCGGCGATCCGCTGCTGAACCGGTTTTTCTCCAACGTGACCTGGGGCCAGCGGGGCAATTTCCTGGATATTCCCACCGACTGTCCCCAGCGGGACGAGCGCCTGGGCTGGACGGGGGACGCGGAGGTGTTCGTCAAAACCGCCGCCTGTTTGTACGACGTGGAGAAATTCTTCAAAAAATGGCTGCACGATTTGGCTGCGGATCAGTTCCCGGACGGCGGCGTCGGCAGCGTGGTGCCCAACGTGCTGAAAAAGGACAAGCCCAGCGCGGCGTGGGCGGACGCGGTTACCATCTGTCCCTGGCAGATTTACCAGACCTACGGGGACAAAAAGGTGCTTTCCGACCAGTTCGACAGCATGAAAAAATGGGTGGATTATATCGGTTCTGTCACCCAAACCCCTGATCTGTGGACCGGCGGCGCCCATTTCGGCGACTGGCTGAGCCTGGACGCGGCGAAGGACGGGGACTGCAGAGGCGGCACCCGGCCGGATTTTATCGCCACCGCCTATTACGCCCATTCCACGGCGCTGACGGTCAAGGCCGGAAAGCTGCTGGGGAAAGATATGCGCGCATATGAAGCACTGTATGGGCGCATCGTCGCCGCCTTCCGGCAGGCTTTCCCCACCTGTCTGACCCAGACCGAACACGTGCTGGCCGTCCAATTCGGCCTGTCTCCCGACCCGCAGAAGACGGCGGACGCCCTGGCCGAAATGGTGGTCAAAGCGGGCGTGCAGCTGCGCACCGGCTTTGTGGGCACGCCGTACCTGCTGCACGTGCTCGCCGATTACGGCCACGCCGATTTGGCCTGGTCGCTGCTCCTCCGCCGGGAATACCCCGGCTGGCTGTACCCGGTCACCAAGGGGGCCACCACCGTTTGGGAACGATGGAACGGGATCAAGGAGGACGGCTCCTTTGAATCCGCCGGCATGAATTCCTTCAATCACTACGCCTACGGCGCGGTGGCCGATTGGGTGTTCGAGCAGGCGGCGGGCCTCCGTCACGGGGAGGATCAGGCGGGCTTTTCGGAGCTGATTTACGCGCCCCATCCCGACGCGCGGGTGGGCTGGCTCCAGGCAAAGCTGAACACCCGGCACGGCCCCGTCAGCGCGTATTGGCAATGGGAACAGGACGGCGTGCGCTACGAGCTGGACACCCCTGTGCCCGCGCTGATCCGTCTGCCGGGCGGGGAAAGAAAAGTCTCTCCCGGCACATACACCTTCTGGGAAAAGCATCCGAAGGCATAACCGTTCTATCCTATATGAAAGCACCGCCGATTTAAACTTGGCGGTGCTTTTGCTTACACAGTAAAAACGATCACCGTGCCGGGGGCGCAATGCTCTTTGATGAACTGCTCCATGGGCATTACGCTGTCCTCCAGGCCGTCGGTCATATTAAAGAAACGGAAGCTGTTTTCCCCCTGCCGGATATAGGAAACGAAATGGGGCTCGATGCCCTCCCGGTAACGGAAAATGCCCGCCCGGCTTTCCCGGGCCGTTTCCAGCGCCGCTTCCCGGCCCACCGTTTCCCGAACCTCCGGCACGTGCTTTTTCAGGTATTTGCGCATCACGCACATGAGCGTGGGCCCGGGCACACGCAGGAAATGCATTTCGTCCAGCTCCCGCCGCACCTCGTCATAGCCCGTTTCATACCCCAGGAATTTCAGCAGGTTGTACGCGGCGATCCATCCGCAGCCGTTGTAATTGGCGGGAATGGTGCGGTATCGGAACGTGGAAAAACAATCCTGATCGGTGATGTACCCATCCGGAGAAAAACCCATTTCCAACGGCTTGACGCTGCCCAACAGTCCCGCCCCCTTCCGATTCTGCATACGGCCCATAGATTACCAAAAATCTGTCGAATTGTCAATTTTTCCGCACGGGCAGGGGCAGCATAAATAAAATTTTTTTGAGCAGCATCAAAAATATTATTTTGAACTATTGACAATTTTCCTGAAACGTGCTATCTTATACCCGTGGTTAGCACTCGACAGCATAGAGTGCTAACAACGAAGAAAAAGAAGGGAGGCCGTGCGATGGAACTGCACCCGATCGACGCCCGGAAGGAACGCATCCTGCGCGCCATCATCGACGATTACATCCTCACCGCCATGCCGGTGGGCAGCCGCACGATCTCCCGCAAGTACGAAACCAGCCTCTCCAGCGCCACCATCCGCAATGAGATGAGCGACCTGGAGGAATTGGGCTATCTGGCCCAGCCCCACGTATCGGCGGGCCGGGTGCCCAGCGCGAAAGCCTACCGCCTGTACGTGAACGAGCTGCTGGAGGAAAACCGGGTGCCTGAAAATCCCGTGGCCCGGGAATACTTCACCCAGCGGGTGCGCCAGGTGGAGGACGTGATCACCAGCGCGGCCCAGGCCATATCCGAATTTACCCGGTACACCGCCGTGGTGATGATGCCCAAGCAATTGGAATTGCGGGTAGCCACCCTGCAATTGATCCCCATGCCCCGGGGCGCTGCCCTGCTGGTGATCATCACCGACACCGGCGCCATCCGCGACACGGTGATCCGGGTGAGCGAAAACCTGGACGGGGACGCGCTCTACGCCATCTCCCGCATGCTGACGGAACGCCTGGCGGGCCGGACGCTGCAGGAGGTGCAGGAAATGCTGGGGGCTTATTCCCGGCAGATGGGCGGCGACGACCGGGTGATCCAGGGCATTGCCGAACTGGCCGCGCAGATGGCCCGGCAGTCGGCCACCGATACCGTCACCGTGGGCGGCCGAAGCAACATCCTGAATTACCCCGAGTATTCCGACGTGGAAAAAGCCCGGGCCTTCCTCTCCGTTCTGGAGGAAAGGGAAAAGCTCATGTCCCTGCTGACCATGGACGAAAGCGCTTTCTCCGTGCGCATCGGCCCGGAAACGGGCATACCGGAAATGGCGGACTGCTCGGTGGTCACGGCCAGCTATCAGGTGGGCCAGGGGCACCGGGGCTTCGTGGGCGTGATCGGCCCCACGCGGATGCCCTACGGCAGCGTGCTTTCCGCCCTGTCCGCCATCGGCGGGGCTTTAAGCGAAATGCTGGGCGAATAGAGGCGATCAGCAATGAAGAAAAAGAAAAAAACGAGGTTTGGCAATATGTCGATCGATCAGAAGAATCAGCCCGAGGGCGAACAGCTTGAAGAAATCTTGCAGGAAGCCAACCGGGAAGCGCCCGCGGACGACGGCGCGCTGGACGCGGAGGCGAAGGACGCAGAGCAGCCTGCCGCCGAAAACGATCCCCTGAAGGCCGCCCTGGCAAAGGTGGACGAATACCTGAACATGGCCCAGCGTGTGCAGGCGGACTTTGAAAACTTCCGCCGCCGCACCAAGGCCACCCGCGCCGAAGCCTTTGAGGACGGGGCACGGGAATTCATCAAGCAGCTCCTGCCCGTGGTGGACAATCTGGAACGGGCCATCAGCCAGGAAACCAGCGACGAAAACCTGATGACCGGCGTGAAGCTGGTTTACAAGCAGCTCATGGACGCCCTGGAAAAGCGCGGCGTGACGGTCATCGACCGGCCCGGCGAAAAATTCGACCCCAACCTGGAAAACGCCGTCATGCAGGGAACCGCCGACGAGGGCGAGCCCGGCACCGTATGCGCCGTGCTGCAGAAGGGCTACAAGATGGGCGATTACGTCCTTCGGCATGCGATGGTTAAGGTGGTAGCTGAGTAAAGAAAAAGTGTGGAGTTTGGAGTGTGGAGAGTGGAGTTAAATCAAGATTCCACTTTGTACGCTCAATCATGTAACAGACGCTATAAAACTCCACACTCCACTCTTCACACTCCACACTGAAAACCGCCATCAATATGGCCCCAAGGCCATTTGATATAAACAAAAAAACAACCAAGCAAGCAGATAGATTTAAGGAGGAAACAACAATGAGTAAGATTATCGGTATCGACCTGGGTACTACCAACAGCTGCGTGGCCGTCATGGAGGGCGGCGAACCCGTCGTGATCGCCAACGCCGAAGGCAGCCGCACCACCCCTTCCGTGGTCGCCTTCACCAAGGACGGCGAACGTCTGGTGGGCCAGATCGCCAAGCGTCAGGCCATCACCAACCCCGACCGCACCATCTCTTCCATCAAGCGCCAGATGGGCACCAGCTACAAAGTGACCATCGACGGCAAAAACTACAATCCCCAGGAAATCAGCGCCATGATCCTGCAAAAGCTGAAAGCTGACGCGGAAGCGTACTTAGGCGAAACCGTCACCCAGGCGGTTATCACCGTGCCCGCTTACTTCTCCGACAGCCAGCGCCAGGCCACCAAGGACGCCGGGCGCATCGCCGGCCTGGAAGTGCTGCGCATCATCAACGAGCCCACCGCCGCGTCCCTGGCCTACGGCCTGGACAAGGAAGAGTCCCACAAGATCTTAGTTTATGACCTGGGCGGCGGCACCTTCGATGTCAGTCTGCTGGAAATCGGCGACGGCGTGTTTGAAGTGCTGGCCACCAACGGCGACACCCACCTGGGCGGCGACGACTTCGACAACCGCGTGATCGACTACATCGCCGATTCCTTCCAGAAGGAAAACGGCATTGACCTGAAGAAGGACCGCATGGCCTACCAGCGCCTGAAGGAAGCCGCCGAAAAGGCCAAGATCGAGCTGTCCGGCGCTATGACCACCAACATCAACCTGCCCTTCATCACCGCCGACGCCACCGGCCCCAAGCATCTGGACATGACGCTCACCCGCGCCAAGTTCAACGAGCTGACCGCCGATCTGGTGGAAAAGACCATCGGCCCCATGAACAACGCTTTGAAGGACGCGGGCCTGACCAGCGCCCAGATCGACAAGGTGATCCTGGTTGGCGGCTCCACCCGTATCCCCGCCGTGCAGGACGCCGTGAAGAAGGTCACCGGCAAGGAGCCCTTCAAGGGCATCAACCCCGATGAGTGCGTCGCCATCGGCGCGGCCATTCAGGCCGGCGTGCTGGGCGGCGAAGTGAAAGACGTGCTGCTGCTGGACGTGACCCCCCTGAGCCTGGGCCTCGAAACCGAAGGCCACATCTTCACCAAGCTCATCGACATCCCCACCCAGAAGAGCCAGGTGTTCTCCACCGCCGCCGACGGCCAGACCACCGTGGAAATCCACGTGCTGCAGGGCGAGCGCCCCATGGCCTACGATAACAAGACCCTGGGCCGCTTCCAGCTCACCGGCATTCCCTCCGCGCCCCGCGGCGTGCCCCAGATCGAAGTAACCTTCAACATCGACCGCAACGGCATCGTGAACGTGTCCGCCAAGGACCTGGGCACCGGCAACGAGCAGAAGGTGACCATCACCGCTTCCACCAACATGACCGAAGAAGAAATTCAGGCCCGCGTGAAGGAAGCCGAGCAGTTCGCCGAAGCCGATAAGCAGAAGAAGGACGAAATCGAAACCTTCAACCGCGCCGACAGCCTGATCTACGAAATGGAAAAGCAGCTCAAGGACAACGGCGATAAGCTCTCCGAGGAAGACAAGAACACCGTGCAGTCCGAAATCGACAGCTTCAAGAAAGTCCGCGAGGGCAACAACGCCGCCGAAATCAAGACCGCTATGGACGCCCTCACCCAGAAGGTGTACGCCATCTTCGGCAAGCTCTATCAGCAGCAGGGCGGCCAGCCCGGCCCCGATATGGGCGGCGCCCAGGCGGGCCCCCAGGCCGGCACCCAGAATGACGACGGCAGCTTCAACGCCGACGGCAGCGTGCAGTAAGAAGTAAATGATTCTGGGGGAAACCATTCTTTGGAGGCCAAAGAATGGTTTCCCCCAGACCTCCTTCCAAGAAAGCCAAAGGGGGATACTTTCTAAGAACGCTTCTATGTGGAGCGTTCTTGAAGTGAGTTGAGGAAACAATGGCAACAAAAAGAGACTACTATGAGGTGCTGGGCGTCGATAAGAACGCCTCCGCCGAGGACATCAAAAAGGCTTACCGCAAGTTAGCCAAGGAATGCCACCCCGACCTGCACCCCAACGACAAGCAGGCCGAGGAGCGCTTCAAGGAGCTGAACGAAGCCAACGAGGTGCTGAGCGACCCCGAAAAGCGCGCCCGCTATGACCAGTTCGGCCACGATGGCCCCAACATGGGCGGCTTCGGCGGCGGCGCGGGGGGCTTTGATTTCAGCGGCTTCGGCGGCATGGGCGATATTTTCGACCAGCTCTTCGGCGGCGGCATGGGGGCCAGCGCGGCCCAGCGCAGAAACGCGCCCATGCAGGGCAACGACCTGCGCTACGACCTGCGCATTTCCTTTGAGGAAGCCGCCTTTGGCTGCGAAAAATCCTTCGAGTTCACCCGCAGCGAAAACTGCGACACCTGCCACGGCACCGGCGCCAAGCCCGGCACCCAGCCCAAGACCTGCCCCACCTGCAAAGGTACGGGCCAGGTGCGCGTGTCCGGCGGCTTCATGGTCACCGTGCGCACCTGCTCCACCTGCGGCGGCACCGGCAAGGTGATCACCGATAAGTGCTCCGCCTGCGCCGGTACGGGCCGTCTGCGCCGTCGGCGCACCGCCTCCGTCAAAGTGCCCGCGGGCATCGACAACGGCCAGACCATCGTGATGAACGGCCAGGGCGAGCCGGGCCGCAACGGCGGGCCCAACGGCGATCTGTACATTCAGATCACCGTGCGCCCCCACAAGCTGTTCAAGCGGGACGGCACCAACCTGCACCTGGAGCTGCCTATTTCCTTCACCCAGGCGGCCCTGGGCGCGGACATCGACGTGCCCACCTTGGGCGGCGGCAAAACCACCGTGCATATCCCCGAGGGCACCCAGAACGACGCCGAAATCCGCCTGAAAGGCCAGGGCATCCAGCAGCTTCGCAGCGCCTACCGGGGCGATTTGATCCTGCATATCCGGGTGGAAATCCCCCGCCGCCTTTCCGAAAAACAAAAGGACCTGCTCCGCCAGTTCGAGGACGCCTCCTCCGGCAAGGAATACGAAACCCGCAAGAGCTTCCTGGATAAGGTGAAGGAATTGTTCAACGGCTGACCGAAAAAGTTTTCTGGGGGGAACCTCTCTTTTGAGTCAAAAGAGAGGTTCCCCCCAGACCCCCTTCCGAGAAAACCGCAAAAAAACTGTCCTGCTCAAAAAGGGACAGTTTTTTTCATTCAAAGCAGCCATTCTCTTTTCTCTCACAAGGTTTTGAAGAAAAATTGCATTTGGCCAGATTTTTTATTGCTTTCTCGGAAGGGGACGAACCTCGGACGACCGCCTGTGGCGGAAATATCGTCCGAGGTGAGATCAGCCGAAACAAGCAATCTCCCCTGTGGGGAGTTGCGCCGATTGAGGCTGCGGAAAGGGGGAAACCGCTCTTTGGCATCCAAAGAGCGGTTTCCCCCGCAATTATTTTTCGATCAATTTTTTCTCCATACGTTGGGAGAGAACAGCAGCAGGATGGGGTAGATTTCCAGGCGGCCCGCCAGCATGTAGAAGGAAAGCAGCAGCTTGGCGGCGGGGGAGAAGTGGGCGAAGTTTTCCGCAGGCCCCACGCCGTTAAGGCCCGGCCCCACGTTGGAAAGGCAGGTAAGCGCCGCGGTCATGGCGGTAACGAAGTCCGTTTCCCGGATGCACAAAAGCAGGGTGCCCACCACGGCTAAGAACAGCCAGATGGCCAAATACACGCCCACCTGGGCCAGGGTGCTTTCCTGCACGGGCTTGCCCTCGAAGCGCACCACCGCCACCTTGCGGGGCTGCAGGGTGTGCTCCAGATCCCGGTAGGAGGATTTGAACAGCAGCAGGATGCGGCTCAGCTTGAATCCGCCCGCCGTGGAACCGGCGCACGCGCCCATGCACATGAGCAGGATCACCAGGGCCCTTGCCAGCAGCGGCCACAGGTTAAAGTCCGCCGTGGCGAAGCCCGTGGTGGATGCGATGGACGTGACCTGGAAAAACGCCGTGCGCAGGGCGGTAAAGAAAGCGGGATACTGGGGCAGGATGGCGATGGTGACGATCAGGGTGGCGGCCCCGATCAGGATCAGATAGAACCACAGCTCCTCGCTCTGCCGGATGGCTTCCTTTTCCTTGCGGAGCATGTGGAAATAGACGGCGAAGTTCACGCCGAACAGCATCATGAACACGCCGATGATCCATTCGATCAGGGGATTCTGGAACGCGCCCACGCTGGCGTTATAGTTGGAAAAGCCGCCGGTGCCCGCCGTGCCGAAGGTATGGATCAGGGCGTCGTACATGTTCATGCCCGCCAGCAGCAGGCACACCGTTTCCAGCAGCGACAGGGCGAAATACAGGCCGTAAAGCAGCTTGGCGGTATCGCTCATTTTGGGCAGGAGCTTGGCGAAGGTGGGGCCGGGGCTTTCCGCCCGGGCCAGATGGGCCGTGCGCCCGGACAGCCGGGGCAGCACCGCCAGGGTGAACACCAGCACGCCCATGCCGCCCACCCAGTGGGTGAAGGAGCGCCAGAACAGCACGCCCTTGGGCAGATGCTCGATTTCCGTCAGGATGGTGGAGCCGGTGGTGGTGAAGCCGCTGACCGTTTCAAAGTAAGCGTCCACCATGTTCGGGATGGCTCCGGAAAACACCATGGGCAGCGCCCCGAAAAAGGAAAGGATCAGCCAGCTCAGGCCCGCCACGGCCATGCCGTCCCGGGCGGTCAGATCCTCCCGCTGGGGCTTGAGCAGCCCCTGCATCAGCGCGCCGCACAGGGCGGTCAGCCCGATGGTGAACACAAAGGCCAGCGCGTCGCCCCCGCCGTAAATCAGTGACGCCGTCAGGGACGGGATCATCAGCACGGCTTCCATCAGCAGCAGCCGCCCCAGCAGCCGGAATACAAGCTTATAATTCAAAACAGATACCTTCTTTTCTTGGGAAGCAATAAAACGGGAAGGGATGAAAGCTTTAAGTCAGCAAAAGAGTTGAGAGTTGGGAGTGGAGAGTTGAGATATATAGTCAATCAAAGCAGGATGTTTTTGTGATTAACATGATATCATCTCAACTCTCAACTCTTAACTCTCCACTCTGCATGAAAGCGTCCCCTAAACGCTCCTGCGCTGCTCCGCGCAGTCCGTCCCTATCTGAACACCTGCCGCAGGGAGCTCAGGCCCGGCTGGCGGCTGACCACCACCACATAGTCCCCCACCTCGATGGTGTCGCCGCCGAAAGGCACCCTCACCTGTCCTTCCCGCACGATCACGGCCACCAGGGCATCCGGGATCACCTGCAGGTCCTTTAAGGGCACATGGATGAAGCTGTCGCCCGCCTGGGCGATGAATTCCAGGGCTTCCGCCTTGCCGTCCATCAGGCGGTACATGCGCTGCACCGCCGAGTCGTTGCGGATGGAGCGGGAGCGCACCACCCGCAGAATGTCGTTAGTGGCCACGGATTTGGTGCTGATGATGCTGTCCAGCCCCATATCCTGCATGATGGCGGAATAGGTGTCCCGGGTGGATTTCACGATCACCTTTTTCACGCCCCGTTTGGCGGCGTAGAACCCGGCCATCAGGTTTTCCTCGTCCCGGTCGGCCAGGGTCACGAAAGCCTGCGCGTCGGCGATGCCCTCGCTTTCCAGCAGCTCCTGATCCGTGCCGTCGCCTTCGATGATGGTGGCCCCCGCCAGCATTTCGGACAGGCGGCGGGCTTTTTCCGGTTTGATTTCGATAATGGAGGTTTTGATTTTCATATTCAGCAGCATATCCGCCAGGTAATAGGCGATGCGGCTGCCGCCCATGATCATCACGGAATGGATGGAGCCCATGCCCCGGCCCAGGAAATCGAAAAAGCGGGTAACGGTGCCCGGATCGGATACCACGTGCACCCGGTCGCCGGGCGCGATGACGAAATCGCCCTTGGGGATGATGATTTTTCCGCCCCGCTCCACCGCGCAGAACAGCACCTGGGGCAGCTGGCGGTTCTTTTTGTACATTTCCTTCATGGGCACGCCCACCACCGGGTCGCCCTCCATGGCGCGGAAATCCACCATTTCCACCCGGCCCCGGGCGAAGGTTTCAATGCTGCCCGCGAAGGGGAAGCGCAGCATACGGCTGATTTCCCGGGCGGTGGCCCGCTCCGGGTTGATGGCGTAGTCGATGGACAGCTCCTTCTGCAAAAAGGAAAGGCTGGTCAGGTATTCCGGGTCGCGGATGCGGGCGATGGCGTACTGCGCGCCAAGCCGCTTGGCCGTCAGGCAGGCCAGCATGTTGATTTCGTCGCCCATGGTGGCGGCGATCACAATATCCGCGTGGGGCGCGTCCGCTTCCCGCAGGGTGTCGGCGCTGACGCCGCTGCCCTTGATGAACATGGCGTCCAGGGTATCCATGTTTTTTTGCAGCACCGTTTCGCTGCGCTCGATCATGGTCACATTGTGGCCTTCGTCCACCAAATGCTGCGCCAGGGAGAACCCCAATTTTCCCCCGCCAATCACAACGATCTGCATGATACCCTCCAAGCTTCCAAAGTGCCGTCCGCATAAGGCCGGTTACCTTCTATTATATCAGGGATGCATCCATTTGAAAAGAGAAAAAAATGATCTTGTTCCACAAAAAAGCGTAAAGTAAATTCCAGTAAATTCCCCTTTTCTCTTTATGCAAATAAGACTATAAATCTTAGTGAAGTAAGAAAATAGAAGGAGAAACAGCTTTAAACACAGAATTGTAGTAAAATGTATGATTCTCAAATTCGGGAGGAAAAACACGATGAAAAGCAGAACCGCGCAATTAGTCTTTCAATGCATTTATCTGGAATAAACCTCCTGATCCCGCTGGCAGGAAACCATGTTAGTTTATCGAAAACAGCATTCAGAAACCATGCCGAATAAACAATCACTGAATTGAGAGGGTGTCTTCCATGAAAAAAGGAGTCCTGTGCGTTCTGCTGCTGTTCCTGCTGCTGTGGTCAGGCGCTGCCTGCGCGGAAAGCGCCATCACCAGCCTGGAGCAATTGAATGCGGCCGGGATCACCATTGGTGTAAGCCAGGGCAATGTTGCCGAACTGATCCTGAAAAAAGAACTGCCCTTGGCGACAGTCAGCCAATTCAACGATAAATTCATGGGGTATACAGCCGTAGCTCAGGGCAAAATCGACGCCTTCGCCTATGATCGGCGGCAGATGGAGATGTCCATCGAGAACGGGCAGAAGGGTGTTCATCTGCTGGAGGAAACCCTGAACGGAACGATGAAGGTGGCCGTGGGAATATCCCCGGTTTCCAAAATCCCTGATCTGACCGGCAAAATCAATCAGTTTATCGCGGAATTGCGGGCGGACGGCACCCTGGACGATATGTTCAGCCGCTGGGTCATCCAGGCCGATGAAACCATGCCGGACATTCCCCAGGCGGAAAACCCCCCGATTCATCTTATCGTGGGCACTTCCGGCATCGTGCCGCCCTACAGCTATTATACGGGAAAAGAGCTGAACGGCTACGACATTGAATTGGCCTATCGTTTCGCCGCCTGGCTGGGGGCGGATGTGGAATTCAAAGTGTACGATTACGGCGCGATCTTTTCCGCGGCCATCGCGGGAGATATCGACTGCATCATGGCCAACCTGGAATATACGGAGGAACGGGCGGAGGAAATG
>CACWWM010000067.1 GCA_902764565.1 uncultured Eubacteriales bacterium | reverse complement strand
GTTCGGTTTTCGGGAAAGCTTATTGCAGATCGGTACGGACGATGTACACGGTCACGGCCTGCATGCCCTCGGGGCGCAGATCGTAGCCGCCGTTCTGGGACTGATCCCGGGTCTGCTCGTAAAGCTCCAGGATATGAAGCCCATCGCGCTGCACATAGGGCAGGGCCAGGGAAGCAAGCTGTTTTTCCGTGGTCTGCACGGTGGATTTCAACTTGGCGGTGCCGTTCTTTTGCAGCTTTTCAGCGCCCTCCTGCAGGGCAGCCGCGCCGTCGGTCAGGGTGGTCATGGCAGCGTTCAGGGCATCCGCGCCCTGAGCGGCCTGAGCCGCGGCCTCCGTATAGGCTTTCAGGCCGTTCACAAACTGCACGGTTTGCTCCAGCTGGGCTTTCAGGGCGGCGATCTTAGCGGCTGTGTCGTTATCCTGATCCTTCGCGGCGGCGTCCAGTGCCTGGGCGTAGTTTTCCGCCGTCAGTTCAGGCACGGTGATATTGAAAGCGGCCAATTGCGCCTGGGCGGACTGGAAAGCGGCGGAAAGCAGGGCGCCGGCCTGAGCGTTCAGGGCGTCTCCGCTGGTCTGCAAACCATTCAGGGCCGTTTGCAGCGTTCCGGCGCCGGCTTGGGCCGCATCGGCGCCGGTTTTCAGTTCATCCGCGCCGCCCTTGAGGGCCAGGGCGCTTTCGTCCAGCTTGACCACGCTATGGTTAAAATCGTTCACCTGACCCAGCACGATATTGGTTTTCAGGTTTTCCAGGCCCTTCTGCATGGGCAGGTCTTCCCCGTTCTTCAGGGCGGTGAGCATGGTTTCCGCCAGGGTCAGGGTGTCCCGCAGATTGAGGGGCAGCCTGTCGTCGATCGCCTTGGCGGCCAGACGGATGGGATCGGCGGAAATCAGGGTCATCATCCAGGAAAGGTTAGCGTGATCGGCGTGGAAGGAAACGGTGAAGTGATCCGGCAGACCCAGATCCGCGGCCACGCCCGGCGCGGCATAGCCCACCAGCACCCGCTGGCCCGCTTCGGAGAGGATCATGGCGTTTTCCGCCTGGATGCCGGTCATGCCCGCGCCGTCCAGGGGCAGCAGGGTCACGGCCAGGGCGGGCAGCGCGTTGGCGGACTGGTAAGAAACGGTCAGCACCGCTTCGCCGGTCTTGTTTTTGAGCTCCCCGGCGGTGACCGCTTCCCCGTCCAGGGTCAGGGAAACGGCGGGCAGGATGACCGGGGCCTGATCCGAGGCGCCCTGGTACACGATATCGTTCCCCTGGGCCTGCCAGATCAGGGCGTCGCCGTCCCGGGTGAAGGCTTCGCTGCCGCTCATGTTTTCAATGCCGGTCAGCAGAGAAGCGTCGGTGATTTCTTCCAGGCCGTCCCTGTTTTCCAGGCGGACGCTGTCGGTCAGGCTCCGGATTTCCCCGTCGGGGCCGGTGACGACGTATACCCGTTCATGCTTGATGGTTTCCCCCAGGGCGGACGCGCAGCAGCTCAGGGCCAGAATGGCCGCCAGCAGCGCGGCAAGCAGCTTTTTCATGGTAATCCCTCTTTCTGTCAGTTTTTTACGGTTCTCATATCGAAGGTGGTATGCACGATCAGTTTATCCAGCAGCAGCAGAACGGCGGGCAGCAGCAGCAGTACCACCGCCACGGAGATCAGCGCGCCGCGGGCGATCAGGCGGCACATGGTGGAAATGATGGCCACGTTGGAATACAGGCCCACGCCGTAGGTGGCGGCGAAGAAGCCGATGCCGCTGACCAGCACGCTCTGGGCCGATGCCGCGGTGGCCTGATTCACGGCCTCCTTCCTGTCCATGCCGTTCAGGCGGTTCTGCTTGTAGCGGGTGGTGAGCAGGATGGCGTAGTCCACCGTCGCGCCCAATTGAATGGTGGAAATCAGGATGGGCCCCACGAAGGGCGGCTCCTCATGCAGATAATAGGGCACGCACAGGTTGGCGGCGATGGCCAGCTCGATCACCGCCACCAGCAGCACCGGCAGGGTCACAGATTTCTGCACCAGCAGGATGATGAAGAAAATGGCGGCGATGGAAATGAGGCTGACCACCGTGAAATCGTGATCGGTGCAGGCGATCAGATCCTTGGTGCAGGGCGCTTCGCCGATGAGCATGCCGCCCTGATCGTACTTTTTCAGCACGCCGTTCAACGCATCGATCTGATTGTTCACCTCGTCGGTGGAGATCACGTAGGCGGAACTGATCAGCATGAGCTGATACCGGCCGCTTTTCAGCAGGGACAGCACGTCCGTGGGCACGATGGATTCCGGGATGCCCGCGCCCAGCAGGCTGTCCATGCCGACCACGGCCTTCACCCCGTCCACCCGCTGCATTTCCTCGGTCATGGCCCTTACGTCCTTCTGAGATACGTCGGCGTCCACCAGCAGCAGGTGGGTGGTGGCCATATCGAAGGTCTCCGTCAGCTTTTTGTTGGCGATCACGGAGGGCAGCTCCTGGGGCATGACCTTGCTCATGTCATAGTACACGGGAGCGTTCAAGTAGCCGTAAAACGCCGGAACGATCATCAGGGCCAGGATCACGCACAGCGCCTTATAATGCTTGCTGACGAAATTGCCCAGGAAACGCAGATTGGGCAGCAGGGGCTTGTGGCTGGTCTTCTCGATGGCCTTGTCCAGGGCGCGGATCACGCAGGGCAGCAGCACCACCGTGCCCAGCACGCCCAGGATCACGCCCTTGCTCATGACCACGCCCAGATCCCGGCCCAGGGTGAAGCTCATGAAGCAGATGGAGATGAAGCCCGCCACCGTGGTCAGGCTGGAGCCTAAGATGGAGGTGAAGGTCAGGTGGATGGCGTTGGCCATGGCCTCGTCCTTATCCTCCGTCAGGGCCTTCTGCTCTTTGTAGCTGTGCCACAGGAAAATGGAGTAGTCCAGGGTGACGCCCAGCTGCAGCACGGCGGCCACGGCCTTGGTGATGTAGCTGATTTCCCCGAAGAAGTAATTGCTGCCCATGTTGTACAGGATGGAAACGCCGATGCAGCACAGGAAAATCAGCGGCAGCAGGAAGGAATCCATGGTGAGCGTCAGCACCAGGGCGCACAGCGCCACGGCGATGCCCACATAAATGGCTTCCTGATCTTCCACCAATTGCTTGGTATCCGTCACCACGGCGGACAGGCCGGACACGAAGCACTTTTCTCCCGCTATGGCCCGCACCCGCTTGATGGCTTCCATGGTTTCCTCGGCGGAAGAGCCTGAATCAAAGAACACGGCGGACAGCATGCAGCCGCCCCGCTGGAACAGTTCCCGGTAATCGGTGGGAATGATTTCCACCGGCAGCGCGCCTTTTGTTATGGAGGCATAGCCGATCACGGATTCCACGTGGGGAATTTCCCGGACGGCGTTTTCCATGGCTTCCTGCTCCTTGAGGGGCATGCCCTCGGTAATCAGCAGGGAAAAGGCGCCTTTTCCGAAATCCTGCAATAAAATTTCCTGCCCCTGCACCGTTTCCAGCTCCTGGGGCAGATAGTACAGCAGATCGTATTTGGTTTTGGTGGCGGCCATCCCCAGCACCGACGGGATCATCAGCACCAGACACACCAGGATCACCAGTCCGCGATGCCGCACCAACCATCTGGCAAAGCCCTTCACTTTGTTTTCCTCCTCGAAAGTTATCAAACATTGTGTTGACTTTCTCAACGGTGAGTATTATAATATGTTCCGCGGTGGAAATCAATACCCAATTTGCTTATTGATCGTCCACTAACCGACAGACTGCAGCGATTGCGGCATTTATCCGACATATACACCATGCATTGTTGAGAAAGAGGGCAAACCATGGAGCAGGGAAAAAAAGAAGACAGGCGCGTGCGCCGCACCAAAAAGCTGCTGACCCAGGCGCTGACCCAGCTTTTGCAGGAAAAGCAGGCCAAGGAAATCACGGTGAAGGAACTGACCGAGCTGGCGGATATGAACCGGGGCACCTTTTACCTGTATTATAAAGATATTTTTGATATGCTGGAAAAAATTGAGGACAGCTTGTTTGAAGCCCTGGACGCCATTGTGGATCGGCACGAGGGAGAAGCCTTCACCGCCCAGACCAAGCCCATGCTGCTGGATTTGTTCACCTTCGTGCAGGAAAACCAGGAAATGTGCCGCGTGCTGCTCAGCGCCAACGGGGATATGAATTTCCTGCACCGGCTGAACGAGGTGGTGCGGGAAAAATGCCGCAATGTCTGGCTGAGCCTGCGCAAAGGCCGGGATGAAGACGCCTTCGATTACTATTACAGCTTTGCGGTCTTCGGCTGCGCCGGGCTGATCCGCGCCTGGGTGAACCGGGGCTGCCCGGAAAGCGCGGCGGCCATGGCCGAAATGGCCGACCGCATGATCCAGCGCGGCAGCCTGACGGACATTGAATAATAATAAAGATCGGATTTGCCTATGCGCAGAGCGGCGGGGCTTTGCCCCGCCGCTCTGCGCAAAATTTTTTATTTGTGTGTGTTCAGCACCTTTTCCGCCAAATATTTCCCCCACGCCAGCACTTCCCGGGTGTGGTTTTTCACCCAGAACTGGATCTCGGGGCGGCAGGGGCTGCCGATGCCATCGGCCTCCAGGCCCAGGTCGTGGGCCAGGGCCAGGGCCCGGGGCAGGTGATAATCGCTGGTGATAACGGTCACGCGCTTTACGCTCTCCGGCAGCAGGGCCTTGGCATTCAGCAGGTTCTGCCGGGTATTGGCGGATTCGCATTCGGCGATCACGTCCGTATCCGGCACGCCCTGTCCGATCAGCCATTCCCGCATGATCCGGCCTTCGGGGGCGGGCTCGCCCTCGCCCTGGCCGCCGGTGACGACGATCAGGCGGGGATGGTTCCGGTAGGTGTCCAGGGCGGCCTGAAGGCGCAGCTCCAGCTGGGGGCTCAGCGTCCCGTCGGCGTACACCTGGCAGCCCAGCACGATCACCGCGCCGCTGTTTTCGCTCACGGCGGGGGGATTCACCTCCGCGATGCACAGCGCGCCCAGGGCCAGGCCGAACAGCAGCACGCCGGCCAATACCAGCAGCAGCGCCAAACGCATCAAACTCCTTCCGGGACTGTGTTTTTTATTCGTCATGGTTTTCTCCGCTTTCTGAATGTTTTTCCTGGCCGGTCAGCATCCGCAGGGGACGGTCCGCCGCCAGGGCGTCCATTTCTCCCGGGGCGCTCTCCCGCAGGGGAAGGGCCGGGGCCGCTCCGCCCCCGCCGTCCAGCAGATGATGGGCGTGGAAGCTGTAATCCCTGCTTCCGCTGATTACGATATGGTCGTACAGGCGTATGCCCATGCTTTCCAGAATATGCTGGATTTCCCGGGTGATGCGCACGTCCTCCTGGGAGGGGAAGGGCGAGCCGCTGGGATGATTGTGGCACAGCACCGCGCCCACGGCGTTGCGGCGGATCAATTCCTGCACCACCTGCCGGGGCTGCACGCTGACCTCCGATGGCGTGCCCTGGGATAAGCATGCCGCCGAGGTCAGGTTCAGCTTCGCGTCCAGGCACAGCACGTAAAAATGCTCCACGTTCACGCCGAGAAACAGCGTGCGGCAATAAGCGGTCAGATCGCCGTAATTGCCCAGGCTCAGGCGGGGCTTCAGCTTTTCCTGCTGATACATCCGAAGCAAAGGCACCATCAGCGTAATCAGCGCGGCGGCGCGGGGCCCGATGCCCTCTACCTGCGTCAGATCCGCCGCCGACGCTTCCAGTACGCCGCCGAAGGAGCCGAAGCGTTTGATCAGCGTATGGGCCAGGCCGTTGGTGTCGACGCGGGGCAGGGCGTAGGTCAAAAGCAGCTCCAGCGCTTCATGGGGCGCAAAGCCGTTCAGCCCTTCCTGTTCAAAACGGCGGCGCAGCCGCTCCCGGTGTCCCGTGTGATCCATAGCCCCTCATCCTTTCCCTGTTCGATAAAAGTTTATCATTCTTTCAAAAAAATTGCAAGAAAGCATCGGCTTGTTTCGTTCATAGACAGGCGGAACAAAAAATGTTTCGCCGGAGAAAGAAAAATGTCAAAAAAGCGTAAACATTTTGAAAAAATCTCGCAAAGGGGATTTTCAAGCGGCGCACTCATGTAGTATAATGAAAGCGCAGCGGATGCGCGAAGGGAGGGCGAATGGTTTGGCGGGTTTATGGGACCAGGTTCAGACCTTTTTATGGAATATCATCCACCGTCCCACGTGGATCGATTATATAGATATCGCCATTATTGCTTTTTTGATTTACCGGTTGGTGACAAGCACGCGGCAGACCCGGGCTATTCAGGTGATAAAGGGCCTGGCCGTGATTATCGCAGCCAGCTATGCCAGCGAATTGCTGGGGCTGACCACCCTGAACTGGCTGCTGCGCAGCATTTTGAACAACGGCGTGATCGCGCTGATAATCCTGTTCCAGCCGGAGATTCGCAAGGCCCTGGAGCAGATCGGCCGCACCGCCAAGCTGGACCGATCCACCCAGCGGGACGAAAGCCAGCGGGTGGTGGACGAAATCACCCAATGCCTGCTGCGCCTGTCCCGCCGCCGGGTGGGCGCGCTGATCGTGTTCGAGCAGCGCACGGGCTTAAAGGACATTACCGAATCCAGCGGCACGGAGATCGATTCCCTGATTTCCGCCCCGCTGCTGGAGAATATTTTTGAACCCAACACCCCGCTGCATGACGGCGCGGTGATTATTCGCGGCACGCGCATCGTGTCCGCCGCCTGCGTGCTGACGCTGAGCGACAACAGCTCCATCAGCCGCGATTTGGGCACCCGCCACCGGGCGGGCCTGGGCGTGAGCGAAAATACCGACGCCCTGGTGCTGATCGTCAGCGAAGAGACGGGCATTATCAGCATGGCCCGGGGCGGCAAGCTCACCCGCTATCTGGACGCCGATTCTCTGCGCAAGATCTTGAGTGAAATGTATCACGAGGATCATTCCCGGCTTTGGCAGTGGACCCACCGGGAACGCGCGGTGAAAGGAGGCACGGCCAATGACGAATAACAGCGACGCCGTCCGCGTTCCCGCGGAGCAGGACGCCGACGGCGGAAATAACGGTAATTCCGGAAACGCCGGAAAAACGGGAAAAAAGGAAAAGATCCTAAAGCGCCTGCTGCATATGTTCACCTACAACTGGGTGTGGAAGCTGGGCAGCCTGGCGCTGGCCGTTGCCCTGTGGGGCATCCTGATCTCCCAGGATACATCCCTGCCCCGGACGAAAACGATTCCGGGCGTGCGCGTATCCGTGACCAACAGCACCATCCTGCGCTCCAACGGCCTGGTGGTGGTGGATGGGCTGGACGAAGTGAGCACCGTGAAGCTGCGCGTGAGCGTGCCCCAGAAGAATTATACCACCGCCGCCGCTTCCAACTATACCGCCAGGCTGGATCTGAGCCAGATCCAGACCGCCGGCGAGCAGACCCTGAAAATCACCGCTGTTTCCAATGCCAGCCAATACGGCACCGTGCTGGAGGTATACGACGCCGAAGTGACCCTGACGGTGGAGGAATACACCTCCCAGGCCCAGGTGCCCGTGGAAGTGCGCCTCACCGGTGAACTGCCGGAAAACTGTTACGGCGGCACGCTGAACCGCAGCGCCGAATCGGTGGACATCAGCGGCCCCGTTTCCGTGGTGGAAAAGGCCGTCCGGTGCGTGGTGGATTACGATCAGAGCAATCTTTCTCCCGAGCGCAGCCCCAACGCCGTGAATCTGCCCTTCTATTTTGAGGACGCGGAGGGCAACGTGCTGGACGGAAGCGCTTTAACGGTGATGCCCCACGGGCAGAGCACGTCCATCCAGCGCATCACCTTGCGCCAGGAGGTGTATTATCTGGCGCGGGTGAAGGTGGGCACGGAAGCGCTGGTAGTGGGCGAACCGGCGGAAGGCTATGCCGTGAGCAGCATCCGGGTGCTGCCGCAGACCGTCACCCTGGGCGGCAGCAAGGTGGTCATCGCGCCGTATATGACGGAGGACGCGGCGGTGTACGCCTATGACCAGGTCAATATCAGCGGCCAGAGCCGCACCGTGACCCAGCTGCTGTACCTGAATACGCCGGGCAACGTGGACTATATCAGCAACAATACCGTACAGGTGATCGTGACCATCCTGCCCGAAGAATTTGTGAATATGTCGTCCGGCTCGGGCAAGGACGCGGTGCAGAATCCATGAATACATTTGCCAATTCACTGTTCACCATGCTGTTTACCTGGGCCAAGCGCCTGATCCGGCACGTGTGGGACGATATCGTATCCGGCCAGTTCAACGGCTTTTTCATCTGGCTGGGCGACAACTGGGTATGGGTGGTTCTGGGGCTGATTATCGGCTGCACGGTGGTGGATTACCTCATCTGGATGATCCGCTGGCGGCCCTATCTGCTGTGGCGCGCCTTTTTCCGGCGTGTGGGCCGGTTCTTCCGGGGACAAAGCAGACAGTTTGAGCAGGGCTATGACAGCAGCGTGGATATCCGTTTGACCCCGGAACAGGAAATGGCTGTCCCGGCGGAGGAAGCGGAAATGCCCCTGGAGGAAAGCTGGATCCCGGAAACCTGGGGCCAGCCCCAGCCTATGGCGGAGGAAGAAGCGCCCCAACCCGCGCCGATGTTTTCCGCCGCCGAGGAAAGGGAACCCCGGCCGCGTCAGTTCACGCCGCCCCAGGGCTATGAAGCGCCCCCGATGGCGGCGGGCCCCAAGCCCGTGGCGGGCTCTTTCGCGGTGGAAACGTCCGCCCCGCGCCGCCGCCGCGCCGAACGGTATGAACGCCGCCGCAAGGAATGGCGTCGCCGGCTGATGAACGGCGGTGCCGAGGATTATGAATTGCTGGACGGCCTGCCCCCGGCGGTGGACCGGCAGCAGGCTTTCCACGAGCCGGTCTATCCCCGGCAGAACCGGGACGGGGAAGACGATTATTCCGCATGGCAGCCGGATAAGGTTGGCCGCATGAATGGATGAAAAG
>CACWWM010000066.1 GCA_902764565.1 uncultured Eubacteriales bacterium | reverse complement strand
CCTCTTCCTTCAGTTTTTCCAGCTTGGTGGGGATGCCCACGTCCACAGACAGCTGACGGACGGCGTCCACGGCGGCTTTGCGGTAAGCAGCCTGATCCATACCCGCGGTATCCACGCCGAAGGCTTTCGCGATTTTCTTGAACTTTTCGCCGGTATATTCCGCGTTGAATTCCATCACGATGGGCAGCATCATGGCGCAGGCCACGCCGTGGGGAGTATCGTACACCGCGCCCAGAGTATGCGCCATGGAATGGGCGATGCCAAGGCCCACGTTGGAATAAGCCATAGCGGTCACATACTGGGCCAGCGCCATGCCTTCCCGTCCGTCGGGATCGTTCTGCACAGCCTTGCGCAGGTTTTTGGCGATCAGCTGAATAGCTTCCAGATTCAGGCAATCAGAGAGCTCCCAGGCCGCGCCGGTGGTGTAGCCTTCGATGGCGTGGGTCAGGGCGTCCATGCCGGTGGAAGCGGTCAGCCCCTTGGGCATGGAAGCCATCATATCAGGATCGACCACAGCCACGTCGGGGATGTCGTTGGGGTCCACGCACACGAACTTCCGCTTCTTTTCCACGTCGGTGATCACGTAGTTGATGGTGGATTCCGCGCCGGTGCCGCCGGTGGTGGGAACGGCGATGGTGAATACCGTGCGCTTCCTGGTGGGGGCTACGCCCTCCAGGGAACGGATGTCCGCAAATTCGGGATTGTTCACCACGATGCCGATGCCCTTGCCGGTGTCCATGGATGAACCGCCGCCAATGGTGATCATGAAATCCGCGCCGCTGGCTTTGTAGGCTTCCACGCCATGCTGCACGTTTTCAATGGTGGGATTGGGCTTGATGTCCGTATAGAGGGCAAAGTCAATGCCATTCTTCGCCAGCAGATCGGTCACCTTGGCGGTAACGCCGAATTTCACCAAGTCGGGGTCAGAAGCGACGAAGGCTTTTTTGAACCCGTGGGCCTTTACGATGCCCGGGATTTCATTGATGGCCCCATGGCCATGGTAGGAAACGCCGTTCAGGACGAAACGGTTGACATTATTCAGCCCGGAACCTTACCCGGGCAAGAGAATTGTTTGATTTATTTTATCATATTATCCATGCTTTGTCCAGACAGGCATGAATAAAAGCACACATGAAAAAGGCCCTCCGCTTGTGGAAGATTTCCTCCACAGCGAAGGGCTTTTCAAATAGGTTTTATCACAGTGACTGATAACACGCTGCCGTCATTGATACCACCGGCATCATCCGCACCCCAAAGCCACCGGGAATTTTCTATAATTTCGGCTTCGGGAAATGTTATCATTTGGTTATCAGAGCCTTTTTCGAGACCGCAAGCCCTTGTAAAATAAGGTCTTTTAGCGTTCCGGTTCTTATTCCCACTCGATGGTAGCGACGGGCTTCTCGGAAATATCCCACAGCACGCGGTTGACGCCGGAGACGGTGGAAACGATGCGGTCGCGGATGGCGCACAGCACAGAGAAGGGAATTTCGGGAACGGTGGCTGTGACCGCGTCTACCGTATTCACGGCGCGAATGATCACGGCCCAGCCCATATAGCGCTGGCCCTGACCGTCCACATACTTGATGCCGGTGGACTGGAAATCCGGGATGGCGCAGAAGTACTGCCAGGGGGTGTTGGGCAGCTTGCCGATTTCTTCGCGCACGATGGCGTCCGCTTCACGCAGAGCTTCCAGACGGTCCCGGGTGATGGCGCCCACGCAGCGCACGCCCAGGCCGGGGCCGGGGAAGGGCTGACGGTACACCATGGTATCCGGCAGGCCCAGGGCCTTCCCTACCACGCGCACTTCGTCCTTATACAGGAATTTGACCGGCTCCACCAGGTCAAACTGCAAATCCTCCGGCAGACCGCCCACATTGTGGTGGGCCTTAACGCCCTTGCTTTCCAGAATATCGGGATAGATGGTGCCCTGGGCCAGGAACGCAATGCCCTCCTGCTTGCGGGCTTCTTCCTCAAACACGCGGATGAATTCCGCGCCGATGATCTTGCGCTTCTGTTCGGGGTCGCTGACGCCCGCCAGCTTGTTAAGGAACCGGTCCACCGCGTCCACATAAATCAGGTTGGCGTTCATTTCGTTGCGGAACACCTGGATCACCTGCTCGGGTTCGCCCTTGCGCAGCAGGCCGTGGTTCACATGCACGCAGACCAGATTCCGGCCGATGGCCTTGATGAGCAGGGCGGCCACAACGGAGGAATCCACGCCGCCGGACAGGGCCAGCAGCACCTTCTTATCCCCTACCTGGGCCTTGATGGCGGCCAGCTGTTCCTGAATGAAGGCCTGGGCCAGAGCGGGGGTAGTGATCCGTTCCATGGTTTCGGGGCGCACGTTATTCTGCATTTCGCATTCCTCCTTTGGTTGCGTCAGCTGTGTCCTTCGCGGGTTTCTTCCCTTGAAGCGGCTTCATTATACCATGATTGTCGCCGTGCTGCGCAACTCGCTTCGCTCGCTTGCCCGGCGACCCGGAAAACCTTCGGTTTTCCTAATCATTCTGCCGTCTTTCCCTTCGGGAGTCGGCAGGACGGCCAACCGCCCTTCGGACCGGTTGCCTCGTTATTATTGCATAAATAAAACGCCCGCGCAATCAAAATATCCTGGAATTTGCGAATTTTTCATCGTTTTTCCGAACTTTTTCGATATTTCCCGAAATATCATTCGCATATTGAAAAATACTTCTCTTTTCTTCCCAAATGTGATATACTTTTTTGTGTTTGGCTGTATCGCCATACGCAAAAACGAAGGAGGACGGCAATACGATGAAGATTACCGACAGCATAAAATACGTTGGCGTGTACGACGGGGACATTGACCTGTTTGAGGGGCAGTACAAAGTTCCGGGCGTATCGTACAATTCCTATATCGTTTTTGATGATAAAATCGCCGTGATGGATACCGTGGACGCACGGAAAACCAATGAATGGCTTGCCAACGTGGAAGCAGCCCTGAACGGCAAAGCGCCGGATTATCTGGTGATCGCCCATCTGGAGCCCGACCACAGCGGCAGCATCCAGGCCATGGCGGACAAGTACCCCGAAATGAAGCTGGTGATGACCGCCAAAGCCCTGTCCATGCTGCCCCAGTTCGTGGACGCCGCCCTGGCCGCCCGCGCCGTGGCCGTAAAGGAAAACGATACCCTGGCCCTTGGCGCGCACACCCTGCAATTCATCACCGCCCCCATGGTGCACTGGCCCGAGGTGATGCTTTCCTATGAGCGCAGCGAAAAGGTGCTGTTCTCCGCCGACGCATTCGGCACCTTCGGCAACCCGGAAACCGATCCCTGGCTGCCCGAGGCCCGGCGGTATTATTTCAACATCGTGGGCAAGTACGGCGCTCCCGTTACGGCCCTGCTGAAAAAAGCGGCGGCCCTGGACATCGCCGCCATCTGCCCCCTGCACGGCCCGGTGCTTACCGGCGATCTGTCCGAATATGTGGGCAAATACCAGGTTTGGAGCAGCTACGCCCCCGAGGAAGCGGGCGTGCTGGTGGCTTACGGCTCCCTTCACGGCAACACCGCCAAGGCCGCGAAGCTGGCGGCGGACATGATCCGGGAACAGGGCGCAAAAGTCACCGTGGTGGATCTGGCCCCCGGGACGATATGGCCTTTGCCCTGGCAGAAGCCTTCAAATATGACAAGCTGCTGCTGGCCTGCTCCACCTACGACGGCAATTTCTTCCCCAAGATGGAAGACTTCCTGCTGCACCTGAAAGCCAAGGCCTTCCAGAAGCGCAAGGCGGCCCTGATCGAAAACGGCTCCTGGGCCCCCATGGCCGCCAAGGGCATGAAAGCCTATCTGGAACAGATGAAGGATATCGCTGTTTGCGAAAACACCGTCACCATCAAATCCACCTTGAAGGAAGAAAACAAGGCGCAGATTGCCGCCCTTGTAAATGAATTGCTGGGCTAAAAGTAATTCATTTTCTGGGGGAAACCTCTCTTTGGAATTTCATCGCACGGTCTGCGCTTCGCTTGCCCGTGCTTCCGTTCTATACTCCTTGGTTTGTACCGCGCCACGCGGCTAAACCCGCGTGGCTGTCGAACGGTTTCCCCCAGCCCCCCTTCCGAGAAAGCCGCAAGGTCAATTCTTTCTGTATCGTCCATGCACTCGTTGTGTGGATATTTTTTTATATTAAAACCGACAGGACCAATGCCTGTCGGTGAATGAATTACGAATGCTGAATATTCAGCTTGTCCGGGTCGCCCAAATCGGGGTTCCTGGAAAGGTACTGCTGGATGGCGGCCCGGGCCAGAGCGTCGCAGCGGTTGTTTTCCGGGTGGTCGGAATGGCCCTTCACCTTGTGGAACGTGACCACGTGGCCTTTTTTGTTGATGGTCAGCAGCAGCAGCCGCCACAAGTCCTGATTTTCCACCGGCTTGCCCTCGGCGGTTTTCCAGCCCCGGCGCTGCCAGTTATCCAGCCAATGCTCGTTGAAAGCGTTAATGAGATAGGAGGAATCGGAATACACGCTCACCTGGCACCGGGTTTTCAGCTTGCCAAGGCCGCTGATCACCGCGAATACCTCCATGCGGTTGTTGGTGGTTTGTGGCATGCTGCCGCTGATTTCCATTTCGTGCTGGCCGTACCGCAGGATCGCCGCCCAGCCCCCGGGGCCCGGATTGCCGGAGCAGGCCCCGTCCGTGAAAATGTCCACCTGTTTCAGCGCTTCGCTCATGCCCGTTCCGTGCCTCCCGTCTGACTGTTTCCGGGATACTATACCATATCTTGCGGTAAATTGCAATCAGAGCCGCAAGATTTTTGATGTGTCCAAAGGTTATGTTGGGGCCTCCGCGGCCCCAAACCCCGCGCCAGGGAGATCCTCTCCCTGGACCCCTCTCCCGGCGATACAGCGCCGTTGATCATTCCGAGAACTTCCGCCTGCCGCGTTGGGGTTACGAAAGTCAGCAGGCTTCTGGCCCAAAAAAGCCGGGAAAATCCCCCAGGGAAAGCTCGCTTTCCCTGGAGGATTTTTCCCCGGCTTTTCCCGGATGCAAAGCATCCGGGCTGGCGTCTTTCAGACGCCGGGCCAGAAGCACAATATTGTCAAGATTAGTCGTTTCCTCAAGTAACAGCGGGAAAATCCTTTCGCAACGATTCAAGCCCCGTCCGCTAAAGGTGTCCAGAGGGGGAACCCCTCTGGTCAGGGGGGTGGGGGCGGAGAGCCCCCAGCGTCTCTCAAAACAGTTACGAACATCCTCTGTTTGCTGAAAAAGCCTATTGTATGCCGTATACGGCAATCCCCGCGCAGGCGGAAAGTACAATCAGGCCGATGGGCGTAAGGCCCTTTTTGAACACCTTTCTTGAACCGAAATAGACCAGCGCCAGCGCCGCCGTGAGGATCAGGGGGCGGAAATCGCCGGTTTCCCGGAAGGCGGGCAGGATGCCGTGGTTCAGGGCCATGGTGCAGCCTGTGGCCAGGATGATGCCGACGACGCAGGGCTTGAGGCCCCCCATCACGGCCTGCACATACTTGTTTTTCAGCGCGGTTTTGAGAACCGCCATCACCAGCACAATGATGAAAAAGGCGGGCAGAATGACGGCCAGGGTGGCAATCAGCGCGCCGATGATTCCCGCCTGGCTGCTGCCCACATAGGTGGCCAGATTGACCATGATGGGGCCGGGGGTGCTTTCGCTGACGGCGATCATATCCGTCAGCGTTTCTTCGCTGAGCCAGCCGTAGGCCAGCACCACGTCCCGGATCAGCGGAATCGCCCCATACGCGCCGCCGAAGGAAAAGCAGCCGACCTTCAGGAAGCCCACCAGCAAATCCCAGTAGATCACGGCTTTTCACCGCCTTTCGGGTCGGGCGCTCCCCGGAGCAGAAAAACGGCTAAGCTGACCGCGGCGGCGGCCAGCATCAGGCTGATGGAGGAGAATTTCAGCGCGGTAAAGTTGATCAGCAGCATGACCGCGAAGGAAGCGGCCATGATGGCGCAGGGCAGAAGCTTCTTTTTCATTTTCAGCAGCATCTTCACCCCCACGTCCACGATCAGAAGGCCCACCGCGATGCGGACGCCCCTGAACGCGTTGGCGATCCAGGCGATTTCCAGAAAAGAATCCAGGAACATGGAAATGAGATAGATGATGACGAAGGACGGCAGGGTAACGCCGACGGTGGCCGCCACCGCCCCCGGGATGCCCTTTTGGCGGTAGCCCACGAAGGTGGCGCAGTTGATGGCCACGGGGCCGGGGGTCGATTCGGCGATCACGGTAATATTCATCATCTCGTCGTGGGTGATCCAGCGGTTCCGGTTTACGCATTCGTTTTCGATCAGGGAGATCATGGCGTATCCCCCGCCAAAGGTGAACAGGCCGATCTTCGCGAAGGTCAGGAATAAAGTAAGCAGCATATTCGCCTCCAAGCCGTTCTTGTGTTTCAGATGCCGATGGTTTCCCCCGTGCTCAGATAATGAAGGTTCCGCATGCGCTCCTTCATGAACCGATATTGCTCCGTGCCCGTGCAGTGGCCGGTGTAATATGCCGTCGGATAAGCGTCCAGCGCTTTTGCGTATCCGGCCAGCGTTTCATCCAGGGGATGCTTGGACAGATGAAAGCCGCCGACGAGAACGTCCGGACGGAACCAGTGCATGATGTTCAGGATGCCCCGGTGGGAACAGCCGCTGAAAAGGATTTTCTTCCCGTTTTCCTCCGCCAGCAGGTATTGTTCGTGCCGGAAGTCCTCCGGCGCCATGCGGCCGTCCCGGATCATGTTCAGCCCGGAGGAACCGAAGTCCATGATCTTCGGGGCGCTGATACAGCCGTATACCGTGATCCCTTCCGCGATTCTTTTCTCTTCCCCCGCAAACACGATCCTCCCGGATGCCTGCAAGCTCTGATCGAGGCCGATATACTTTTCCGTTCCGTTATAGTGGGGCTCAAAGGCATATCGGTTCATATAAACCGGCGCGTGATCGTTCAGGGCAAGGAACGCGCGCAGCCCGCCGCCGTGATCGTAATGTCCGTGGGACAGGACGGCAAAATCGGCTGCGTTCAGGTCAATGCCCAAGGCTTCCGCGTTTTTCGCGAACAGATCCGTCTGCCCCATATCGAACAGAAAGCGGCAGCTTTCCATTTCCACAAACAGGCTCAGGCCGTGTTCCGCGGGCAGCCCGCAGGCGGAGGTGTTTTCCAATAAAGCTGTGATTTTCATGTTCAATTCCCGCGGCAATGGTGATCCGCGCAATGATCGTGGCCGCAGTCGCCTTCGTGATGTTCGTGATGATCGCAGCGGGCGTTGGGATCATAGTTCAGCGTTCCTTCGGCCAGGGCTTTCGCCGCCGCGTCCGCATCGCCCTGTACGCCGGCGAACAATTGGATGCCCGCGTCGGCCAGCGCCATCTGCGCGCCCATGCCGATACCGCCGCAGATCAGCGCTTCCGCCTGGGCGGCCTGCAGGAAACCGGCCAAAGCGCCGTGGCCGCTGCCGTTGGTGTCCACGATCTGCTCGCGGACAATTTTTCCCCCCTCCACGTCGTACAGCTTGAACTGGGGCGTATGTCCAAAATGCTGAAAAATTTCTCCGTTTTCATAGGCAATTGCGATTCTCATAACGCAGCTTCCTTTCGGTTGGATTTTTTCGGGCAAAATCGGGAAGGGAAATTCGCAGGCCCCGCCGACGATCAGCAGCCGCTTTCCCTGAACGAGCGCCTCCGCCACCTTGCGGCGGGCGCTTTCATAGATGGCGGTCACCGTCGTTCTGGCAATATTCATGCGTCCGGCGCAGGCTTCCTGGGTAAGTCCTTCGCTGTCCAGCAGGCGCAGGGCTTCAAATTCATCCACCGTCATGCGAACCTGCTCCGCCGGTTCGATATCATCCGGTGAAAAGCTGCGGTACATGGGCATCTGCGCGATTCGGCGGCACCGGGCGGGTCTGGGCATAAGAATCTCCTTTCCGACATATGTCAATCAGGATGTTACATCAATTCCTGACATATGTCAATATAAATTTGTCATGCCGTTCTGCTTCATCGCATAGGATGAACCGACAGGAGGCGACGTTCATGATCAAGCGCGTGGCGGGGACAGCCCCGGAAAAACAGCCGGAGCAGCCGGAAATCACCTGTGCTTTGCCCGATAAACCCCGATGGGGCGAGCGATTGGCCCGCAACGTGGCCCTGGCGGGGCTGCTCATGGTCACGGTGGCGGCCATGCGGAACGCGGAGCTGCCCTCCGGCGGCACGGTGCTGACGGCGGTGCGGCAGATGATCGACGGGGAATGGGACGGCGGCGCTTTGGGCAAGATCAGCTTCGTTGGCAGCTTCCTGCCGGAAACCGTGGCGGTGTTCTTTGAATCGGCCCCGGACGCGGCGCTGACCGCGCCCTGCTTCGGCTCCCTTTCCCATGCCTGGACGGCGGAAGAGCCTTATTTGGGGTATGCCGGCCAGGATCAACAGGTGTATGCCGTGGCTCCGGGGCAGGTCATGAGCGTATACCACGGGCCGGAGGAAGAATACATCCTGCGCGTGCGCCACGACGACGGGCTGGAAACCATGTATTACGCGCTGGCCTCCGTTTTCGTTTCGGAGGGAGACGCGGTTTCCGTCCGCACCTGCCTGGGCCGAGCCCTGCCGGAGGGCGTTGTCATCGAAGTGCGCCGGGCCGGGCGTGCCATCGATCCCACCGCGCTGATCTCCGAGCGGACAGGGAGCGCGCCGTGACGTTCCGTGTCGGTCACACCCGCCTGCGGCTGCATCCGCTGCTGCCGCTGCTGTGGCTGATCGCCGGGATTGGCGGCGTTTCCCGGGTGCTTGCCGCCCTGTGCGCCCTGCTGCTGCACGAATGCGGGCACCTGACGGCGGCGAAGCTGTGCGGCGCGCAGGTTTCGGAGGTGGAAATCACGCCCCTGGGCGGCGTGATCGCCCTGGAAAACCCGGACGCCCTGGGCCCCGGCAAACGGTTCCTGCTGGCCTGCTTCGGGCCGTTTTTCAGCCTGCTGGGGTGCCTGCTTGTTCCGGCGCTGTTTGCTTCCGGGGCGGCGTCCTTTTCCTTCTGCGCGGCCTTTGCCAAGGCCAATCTGCTGCTTTTGCTGTTTAACCTGCTGCCCGCGCTGCCGCTGGACGGCGGGCACATGCTGGGCGCGATCCTGCGCCGGTTTTTCCCGGAAAACGCGGTCGGCCGGGCGCTGCTTTACGCCGCCGAAGCCCTGGGCATCCTGCTGTGCGCCTTGTCCCTGTATTTTGCCTTTCAGGGGAAGCTGATCCTCTCCCCCGCTTTCTGCGGCCTGTACCTGGTTTACATGGCAGCGGCGGACGCGCGCCGCTGCACGGCCCGGTATGTGACGGCCCTCATCGCCCGGCGGCAGAAGATCGAAAATTGGGCGGTGCTGCCGGTAGAAGCGGTGGCCGCCGGGGAAAGCATGCCTGTGGGCGCGCTGTTGCGCAGGCTCAGCCCCGGCAAATATCACGTCGTTCTGGTGCTTGCCCCGGACGGCATGGCACAGCGCGGGCTGATCGGAGAAAAGGCGCTGTGCGAAGCGGCCCTGTCCGGCCCCGGCACGCCTTTGGGCGAAATACCAGTACAAAAAAAGAGCCTGGATTAGAAGCCAGGTTCAGACTGTCGACAAAGTCCCCGGGATGCATCGAAGGGCCGCAGCCCTTCGATTGTAATCCGCAGGCGGCGGCGTGTACGTCGCCGAGGAGCAACAGAATGTTGCTTCCTCTATCAATTTCTGGCCGTAAAATGTGCGTTTTCAGTATCTTTTGATGCTGAAAACGCCATTTTACAAGAAATTGATGCGTCGAATGAAAGGACGGTTCTCCGGCCTTTCATTCGCAGCGTGTCGAAAATACTTTTTCGACACGCTGAGCCTGGATTAGAAGCCAGGTTCTTTTCATTCACCGCGATGAAAAATAAAGAACACGCCCATATTGGCAGCCCTCACGTTTTCATGGGCCAGGGCGATCAGGCCGGGCTGTATGACCTCAATTTTTTTGCCCCCGGCATAGCCCGAATAATCCGTGCGGCACAAAGGGTCCAGGATATACAGCCGCTGGCTGTCGTAATGGGCCAAAAGCACGTAATGCCCCGTATTGGTCAGCGCCCCGCCCCGGGAGGCGTGGCCCACCACCGTATCGCCGCTTTGCAGCGCCCGGATGGCTTCGTCGTAATCCGACGTGGCTCGCAGCGTGAGGCCGTACACCTTGGCGATCTCATACAGAAAGCCCGTAGCCGTACCCTGGGCGTTGCTGCGGCTGCGCACCCCCGCCGTGTTGTTGCCCGTGGCGAAATCCCCGAAGACCAGGGGCAGGAAGCGCACAAAATCCCGCTGGGTGGTGAGCACATACCGGGCGTGATAGTGAACGCATTTGCCCTTATTCAGCGAGCAGGGGCAAAGGGAATATTCCTGCTTTGCCGCCGCCGCGATTTTGGGCAATTCCTCCTCCGGCAGCAGGTTCGCCACCGCCATGGCCCCGGCGGTAGGCCCGCAGCCACCGTCCCGGAAAGGCCGGGCGGCGTCGCCCTCCTCGCGCTCATAGGTCAGCTCGCCCCAAAGCGCATCGTTCTGGGCGTAATAGCGCATCATGCCCTTGCCCGGCACCTCCACCATGCCGGAATACGTTTCCGGCTGGGTGAAATAGGCCTCGGTCAGGGCCATGTCGTCAGCAAAAGAAGCATGCGCGCCGATCACCAGAACAGCGCACATGCAAAGGAGCATCCCCGCCATTCTGAAAATCAATACGCGCATGCTTCTTCCCTTTCGCCCCGGCGAACAGAAGAAAAGAACCGGATTATTCTTCTTCCTCTTCCTCGGGCAGTTCGGCGTTGTGGTACACTTCGGTCACGTCGTCGTTGTCGTCCAGCATATCCAGCAGCTTCTGCACCTTGTTCAGGGTATCTTCATCGGGCAGGGCCACGGTGTTCTGGGGGATCATCTGCTTATCGGCGGAAATGAAGGCGTAGCCCGCTTTTTCCAGCGCTTCACGGACGGAAGAAAAGTCGTTGGGCGCGGTGTAGATTTCAAACACGTCGTCCAGCACCTTCATATCCTCGGCCCCGGCGTCCAGCACGGTCATCATCATTTCGTCCTCGTCCATGCCGGGCTCCCGCTCGATCACGATCACGCCCTTATGGTCGAACATATAGCTCACGCTGCCCGGGGTGCCCAGGGAGCCGCCGTTTTTATCGAAAATATGGCGCACGTCGCTGGAGGTGCGGTTGCGGTTATCGGTCACGATCTGGGCGATGATCGCCACGCCGCCCGGCGCGTAGCCTTCATAGGTGATTTCTTCATAGGTCGCGCCCGTGCCTTCGCCGGCGGCCTTTTTGATGCTGCGCTGGATATTGTCGTTGGGCATATTGTTGGCCTTGGCCTTGGCGATGATATCCTTCAGCTTGCTGTTGGATTCGGGATTGGCCCCGCCTTCCCGCACGGCGATAGCGATTTCACGGCCGATCTTGGTAAAAATCTTGCCGCGGGCGGCGTCGGTCTTGCCCTTTTTCGCCTGAATATTGTGCCATTTGGAATGTCCGGACATGGAAATTACCTCCCCAAAGGAATATAAAATCGGATGAACGGTTTATTATAGCACAACTTTTTCCATCCGTCAAACCCCGGATTTTGTGGAAAAACATTTGAAATCACCCCTTGACAGCGGGCGGGCGGAGGCATAAAATAACATATGTTAAATATCATTTGTTATCTTACATCCCGCAAGGAAGGACGGTGCGCTATGCCGCCGAAGGTGAAGTTTCAGAAGGAAGAAATCGTGCGGGCCGCGCTGAACGTGGCCCGGCAGCAGGGCATCGGCGCGGTGACGGCCCGGGAGGTCGCCAAAGAATTGGGCGTGTCCGTGGGGCCCATCTTTACCTGGTTTGACACCATGGAGCAGCTCAAGGCGGGGGTGTACGCCCTGGCCAAAGCCCGCTACCGGGAGCAGATCCTGCGCGGACTGGACGAGCCCATTCCCTTTTTAGGCATATGGCGGCATTATCTTTCCTTTGCCCGGCAGGAACCGGAGCTGTACCGGCTGCTGTTCCTCACCCGCCCGGACAGCGCTTTGGGTGCAGGCCGCGGCGGGGCCATGGAGGTGCTACGCTTTTCCCAGGAGATTGCGCGGCCCTCCATCATGCGGATTTACAACATGGACGCCCAGACCGCCGACAAATTTTTCCGCGATATCTGGCTGGCGGCGTTCAGCTTCGCCACGCTCATCGTGACGGACGACTGTCCGTATACGGATGAAGAAATCCTGGCCGTGGGCGCCGAAATGAGCCTGGCCCTCTGCAAGGCCTACAAGGAGGTGCCCGGCCTGGCGGAAGGGACCTGCGACCGGGACGCCGTCTTCCGGGAACTGGTGAAAAAGTGAGGCGCGGACAAAGACCATGGAATATCATCAGATCGTTCAATTGAAGGACGGCAGATTCTGCACCCTTCGCAACGGCACGGCGCGGGACGGGGCCGCCGTGTACGAAAACTTTAACCTGACCCACGGGCAAACGGATTTTCTGCTTTCCTATCCCGAGGAAAACAGCATGACGGCGGAGCAGGAAGCCCAATTCTTACAGAAAAAGACGGAAAGC
>CACWWM010000065.1 GCA_902764565.1 uncultured Eubacteriales bacterium | reverse complement strand
CTGCCCAGGGCCTGCCGGCCCGCCCTACGCTGAAAACCAGCCCAAGGGCAGGTTTTCCGGGCGCTTCGGGCCCCGGCGACGTACATGCCGCCGCCTGCGGATTATTGATGAAGGGGTTGCGACCCCTTCATACTTCCCCAGGGCTTTGTCTACAGTCTGACCGCTCTTTCAGCATGAAAGAGCGGTTTCCCCCGGATAAAATGAACAATCACCCGTTATTCTGCGCTTCCACCAGGCGCACGCCGCAGTACTGCTGGCGCAGCTTGGGCTTTTCGATCTTGCCGGTGGGGTTGCGGGGCACCTTGGCGAAGATGATTTTCCGGGGGCGCTTGTAGCGGGGCAGGTCCAGGCAGAAGCGGTTGATTTCGTCCTCGGTGCACTCCATGCCCTCTTTTACCTGGATGATGGCGGCGGCGATTTCGCCTAAGCGCTGATCGGGGAGACCGATGACGGCCACGTCGTGAATTTTGGGGTTGGCGGCAAGGAAGTCTTCGATCTGGACGGGATACAGGTTTTCACCGCCGGTAATGATCACGTCTTTCTTGCGGTCCACCAGGAAAAAGAAGCCCTCATCGTCCTGCTTGGCCATGTCGCCGGTATGGAGCCAGCCGTCCTTGAGCACTTCTGCGGTGGCTTTGGGGTCGTGATAGTAGCACTTCATCACGCCGGGGCCTTTCACGCAGAGCTCGCCCACTTCGCCCTGGGGGACGACGCTGCCGCGTTCGTCCACGATCTTGCATTTCCAGCCGAAGCCGGGCACGCCGATGGCGCCCACCTTGCGCACGTTTTCCATGCCCAGGTGCACGCAGCCGGGGCCGGTGGATTCGCTGAGGCCGTAGTTGGTGTCGTATTTATGATGGGGGAAGTATTGCAGCCAGTGCCGGATCAGGGACGGGGGCACGGGCTGGGCACCGATGTGCATGAGCCGCCACTGGGACAGCTGATAATCCTCCAGTTTCACGTCGCCGCGCTCGATGGCGGCCAGAATGTCTTGGGCCCAGGGCACCAGCAGCCACACGATGGTGCATTTTTCCCAGGATACCGCGTTCAGAACGGCCTTGGGGCTGTTGCCTTTCAGGATCACCGCCCGGCTGCCGGTGTAGAGGGAGCCGAACCAGTGCATCTTCGCGCCGGTGTGATACAGCGGCGGGATGCACAGGAACACGTCGCTGTGGGTGGTTTCATGGTGCATGGCTTCCATGCGGGCGGACTGCAAAAGGGCGGTATGATCCAGCAGGATGGCCTTGGGGAAGCCGGTGGTGCCGGAGGAATAATAAATCGCGGCGTCGTCGGTGTCCTCAATGAGCACCTTGGGGGCGGCGGAGGAGCAGTTGGACACCAACTCATTGTAGCTTTCCGCGAAGGAGGGCTTGTTGTCGCCCACGAAGAACAGGTTCATTTCCTTGCTGATCTTGGGGAAGATATCCTCCACCCGGCCGATGAATTCCGGGCCGAAGAACAGCACGTCGGCGTCCGCCAGCTTCAGGCAGTAGTCGATTTCGTCGGCGGTATAGCGGAAGTTCAGCGGCACCGCGACAGCGCCGGATTTGAGCACGCCGAAATATACCGGCAGCCATTCCAGGCAGTTCATCATCAGGATGGCCGCCTTCTGGCCCTTGCGGATGCCCCGGGACAAAAGCAGATTGGCTACCCGGTTGGCTTTCTCGTCAAACACGCTCCAGGTGATTTCCCGGCGGTAGGGGGTGGCGGTGGTGGGCTGAATCAGCTCGTATTCCCGCCAGGTCACCCGGGGCTCTTCCTGAATTTCCGGGTTCATTTCCACCAGGGCGATTTCGTTTCCGTATAGCTTACTGTTTCTTTCCAGCAGATCGGTAATGGGCATAGGACTGTGCATTCCTTTCCGCAAGCGAAGCGCCGTCCTGCGCTTTATCGCTTTTATTCGCTAAAGAATCATACCGCAATCCGCGCCGCTTGTCAAGGGGCAGAAGCGTCTTTGCGAACGGAGAATATGTTTTTTTCACGCGGGACGCGCTGAAAAACCGAAAAAATACGAAATCAGGCAGAAAAATTTCCATTATTGATTTACTTACACGCTTTAATGTGTTAAAATATTCAGTAGATTCTATCCGCCGGCGGCGGAAAGGGACAACGCCTGTGAACCGAAGAAAGGAGGGCGCGCGATGCCGAGAACAGCGAAGAAGCAGCGCAGCATGGCGATGTACGAGGCCATCATGCAATTAAAGGACGTGGAGGAGTGCTGCCGGTTCTTTGACGATCTGTGCACGCCCACGGAGCTGCGCAGCATGGAGCAGCGCTATGACGTGGCGGTGTATCTGCTGCAGGATCAGGTCTATACGGAGATTTTGCAGAAAACCGGGGCCAGCAGCGCCACCATCAGCCGCGTGCGCCGGAACATCCTGGATAACGAGGCGGGCGGCGCCATGCGGGAACTGATTGAACGGCAAGGCTTGGTCAACGGGCCAGAAGAAGATAATCAATGATGAATAAAAGAGTGGAGAGTGGAGAGTTGAGAGTTGAGATTTATATAGTTGAACACTTTGGCTTTCAAAGCGCGCAGACTATATCATCTCAACTCTCAACTCCCAACGCTCAACTCTCTCGACTTTGGCAATTAAGGAGAGTAGATAGAAAATGAAAAACCTGATGCTCGGCAACGCGGCGGCGGCGCGGGGGCTTTATGAGGCGGGATGCGCGGTGGTATCCAGCTATCCCGGCACACCCAGCACCGAAATCACCGAAGAACTGGCGAAGTACGACGAAGTGTACTGCGAATGGGCGCCCAACGAGAAGGTGGCCATGGAAGTGGCCTTCGGGGCCAGCCTGGCGGGCAAACGCAGCTTCTGCGGCATGAAGCACGTGGGCCTGAACGTGGCGGCGGACCCGCTGTTCACCATTTCCTATACCGGCGTCAACGCGGGCATGGTCATCGCCGTGGCGGACGACCCCGGCATGCATTCCAGCCAGAACGAGCAGGATTCCCGCCATTACGCAAAGGCGGCCAAGCTGCCCATGCTGGAGCCCAGCGATTCCAGGGACGCGCTGACCTTCGCCAAGCAAGCCTATGCGCTGTCCGAAGCCTTCGACTGCCCGGTGTTCCTGAAAATGTGCACCCGCGTGGCCCATTCCCAGTCCCTGGTGGAAACGAGCGACAGGATCACGCCGCCGGAAAAGCCCTATGAAAAGAACATCGCCAAATATGTGATGATGCCCGGCAATGCCATCCGCCGCCATCCCATCGTGGAGGAACGCACCCGGAAGCTGGTGGCTTTCGCGGAAGAAACGGACCTGAACCGGATCGAGGCGGGGGCCGATCACAGCATCGGCATCATCACTTCTTCCACTTCCTATCAGTATGTGAAGGAAGTCTGCGGGGACAAGTATCCCGTTTTGAAGCTGGGCATGGTGTGGCCCCTGCCGGAAAAGAAGATCAGGGATTTCGCCGCGTCCGTGGAAAAGCTGATCGTGGTGGAAGAATTGGACCCCTTCATCGAGGAGCATTGCCGGAACCTGGGCCTGAATCCCGTGGGCAAGGAGCTGTTCCCCCTCTTGGGCGAGCTGAGCCAGACCATCGTGGCTGAAAAGCTGGGCATGCCCCACGAAGCGGGCGCGAAGCTGGATGAAACCATCCCCGCCCGGCCTCCGGTCATGTGCGCGGGCTGTCCCCATCGCGGCCTGTTCTACACCCTGAACCGCAATAAGTGCACGGTGCTGGGCGATATCGGCTGCTACACCTTAGGCGCGGTGGCCCCCCTGGCCGCCATCGAAATGACCGCCTGCATGGGCGCGTCCGTCAGCGCCATCCACGGCTTCAACAAGGCGCGCGGCGCGGAGAGCGAGCACAAGACCGTCGCCGTCATCGGCGACAGCACCTTCATGCATTCCGGCATGACGGGCCTTGCCAACATTGCCTACAACCAGTCCAACTCCACCGTCATCATCCTGGACAACTCCATCACCGGCATGACCGGCCACCAGCAGAACCCCACCACCGGCTACAACATCAAGGGCGACCCGGCGGGCAAGATCGACCTGGAAAGCCTGTGCAGGGCCATGGGCTTCAACCGCGTGCGGGTGGTTGATCCCTACGACCTGAAGCAGTGCGACGAGGCCGTGAAGGAAGAACTCAAGGCGGATGAACCCAGCGTGATCATTTCCCGCCGTCCCTGCGCCCTGCTCAAATATGTGAAGCATAAAGCGCCCCTCCGGGTGAACGCGGACAAGTGCATCGGCTGCAAATCCTGCATGCGCATCGGCTGCCCTGCCATTTCCATGAAGAACGGCAAGGCGCGGGTGGACGAAACCCTGTGCGTGGGCTGCGGCATCTGCGGCCAGCTTTGTCCCAAGGACGCTTTTGAGAGCACGGAGAAGGAGGGCTGAACCATGGAAACGAAAAACATTATGATCGTGGGCGTGGGCGGCCAGGGCAGCCTGCTTGCTAGCAAATTATTGGGCCGTCTGCTCATGGAGCAGGGCTACGACGTGAAGGTGTCCGAGGTGCACGGCATGAGCCAGCGCGGCGGCAGCGTGGTCACCTATGTGCGCTACGGCGACCGGGTGGCGTCCCCTGTCATCGACAGGGGCGAAGCGGACTTTATCGTGTCCTTTGAGCTGCTGGAAGCCGCGCGCTGGATTTCCTTCCTAAAGCCCGGCGGGCAAATCGTTACCTCCACCCAGCAGATCGATCCCATGCCCGTCATCACCGGGGCCATGGCCTATCCCGAGAACCTGGTGGAAAAAATGAAGGCCGCGGGCGTAAAGGTGGACGCCCTGGACTGCCTGGCCCTGGCAAAACAGGCGGGCAGCAGCAAAGCTGTGAACATCGTGCTCATGGGCCGTCTCTCCCATTACTTCGATCTGCCGGAGGATGCCTGGATGCAGGCCATGGAGGCCATCGTTCCCGCCAAATTCTTAGAACTGAACAAAAAAGCCTTCGCCCTGGGCAAAAACGCCTGACGAAAGCAAAAAACAATGGAGGAAACGCCGAAAAAGACGTTTCCTCCGTTTTTGTATGGGCTTAACGAGGCAGGGGCTCCGCGCCCCCTGCACCCTGCGGCAAGGGATTTCATCCCTTGCATCCCATCAGGCGAAAAAACTTGTTTGGAAAGGTCAGACAAATTCCGCCTGTGGCTGGGGTGATACGAAAGAGTGCGGGCTTCTGGCCCATAGAAAGCCGAGGAATAATCTCCAGGGGGAAAGCGAGCTTTCCCCATGAGATTATCCTGGCTTTCCCCGGATGCTTTGCATCCGGATTGGCGGCTTTCAGCCGCCGGGCCAGAAGCACAACAGCGGCAAGTTTGGCAGTTTCCTCCAAGTAACAGAGGACCGCTGTTTGTTCATCGCGCTAAGTAATATCCGCGAGTGTGGGTCCAGGGAGGTCACCTCCCTGGTGGGGTCTGGGGTGAAACCCCAGGGTTTCCCGTTTGGCTTACTTCGCTCCGCCGTAGGTATTGGCGGTATCGGCGAACACGGCCTTGCCTGCTTCCTTGCGGCGGGAGGTGGCCACCCGCTTCATGAGTTCGCTGTAGTACAGATCTTCGTCAAAGGGCAGTTCCACGGCTTTGCCCAGGAAAGCGGACAGGTGCATGGCGTTGGAGAGGGTGAGGCCGTTGATGCCTTCCTCGCCGCCCGCCACCAGGGGTTCGCCCCGCAGGATCGCGGCGGCCCAGGCGTTCAGCACGCCCTCGTGCTGGGGGTTCAGGCCGTCGGTTTCCACTTCCACTTCGTGGCAGGGCACGACGCCGAAGGAGGCGGTGTTGGTCTTGGTCCATTCCTGCTCCAGCTGGTCAAATTCCAGCACGTACAGCTTTTCGTTTTCGGCGATGAGCTGCGCGCCGTCCATCTGCACTTCAAAGCGGTTGCTGCCATGGGGGTCGCCGGTGGAGGTAATGAACACGCCGGTGTGCCCATCCTCATATTCCATGAGGGCGGTCACGTCGTCTTCCACTTCGATATCGTGCCACTGACCGTAGCGCATGAAGGCCTGCACCTTCTTGGGCATGCCCAGAATCCACTGCCACAGGTCCAGCTGATGGGGGCACTGGTTCAGCAGCACGCCGCCGCCCTCGCCGCTCCAGGTGGCGCGCCAGTCGCCGCTGTCATAGTAGAACTGGCTGCGGTACCAGTTGGTGATCAGCCAGTTGGCGCGGCGCACGCGGCCATACTTGCCGCTCTGCACCAGCTCGCGCATTTTGCGGTAGAGGCAGTTGGTGCGCTGGTTGAACATCATGCCGAAAACGACTTCGGGATGCTTTTTGGCTTCCTCGTTCATTTCCCGCACCTGCTTGGTGTACACGCCGGCGGGCTTTTCGCACATAACGTGAATGCCCCGCTTCATGCATTCCATCACATACTTGGGATGGTCGTAGTGGGGGATGGACACCACGCAGGCGTCGATGAGGCCGCTGTCCAGCATCTCGATCGCGTTGTCAAAGCAGGTCACCTCGGCGGGCAGGGTGTTCTTGGCCCATTCCACCCGGGCGGGGTTCTTGTCGGCGATGGCGGTCAGCTTGATTTCGGGGCACCAGCCGTCCTGGGTCAGGTGCCGGGCGTAGCCGCTGCCCTGGTTGCCGATGCCGATGATGCCTAAGCGTACAAATTCAGCCATGTTCTTTTTTCCTCCTCAAATCATCAATTGAATCCAAAGCTGCGCAGATACTGATAGGAGCGCCGCAGACAGTCGATGGGGTCTTCGCCGTTGCAGTCGTCCTGCTCCACCAGCATGTACTTTGTGCCGCCCGCCTCCGCTTTTTCAAAGACGCGGGCAAAGTTGATGTTGCCTTCGCCGATCACCGCCATTTTGCGGCCATAGGCGAAATCCTTTAAGTGGATGCAGGGGATGCGCCCGGCCAACTTTTCCAGCCACTGGGCGGGATCGCCGCCGCCTGCCTGCACCCAGAAGGTGTCCACGGTAAAGCCCATTTCTTCCGGGGGCAGGGCTTCCATCAGGCGCTCCATGATCAGTTTTCCTTCGTACTTTTTGAATTCCTGATCGTGGTTGTGGTACATGAACAGCTTACCTGCCTTGGAAAGCTTCCGGGCAATGGGGGGGAACGTGTTCATCCACTGATCCCAGCTCATGTTCTTTTCCGGATCGAAGGCCCACCAGCCAAGGCCGACGTAATTGCAGCCGAACACGTTATGATCCCGGATCACCTGATCCAATTCACCGGTGAGCCGGTCCACGGGCGTATGGGTGAGCACGCATTTCAGGCCGTTCTTATCCAGGTTTTCTTTCAGCCATTCGGCGGGATAGGGGCAGGTGCCGGAAATCTGCACGTTGCGGTAGCCGATATCGGCCACTTTTTTCAGCGTTTCGGCAAATTCGGGCAGGGTTTTACAGAACTGACGAACTGTGTAGAATTGGGCTCCGATCTCCATGACGCGCCCTCCTTTTTGATCGGCAGTCAATTTGTTTCCGTCTATTATTATACACGGCTTTATTTTCTTTGCAATCCTTCCGGGAGCAATTTTTGCAAATGAAAAAGGATGAAAAAAGGAGCGCGTCCTTCGCGGGACGCGCTCCGAATGATTGAGGAATCAGTAGGTTTCCTGGAGCTCGATGTTCTTGTAGCGCTTCAGGCCCGTACCGGCGGGGATCAGCTTGCCGATAATGACGTTTTCCTTCAGGCCCAGCAGCGGGTCCACCTTGCCCTTGATGGCGGCTTCGGTGAGCACGCGGGTGGTTTCCTGGAAGGAAGCGGCGGACAGGAAGGAATCGGTGGCCAGGGAGGCCTTGGTGATGCCCAGCAGGATGCGCTTGGCGATGGCCGGGCGGCCGCCTTCCATGATGGTCTTTTCGTTGGCCTGCTCGAATTCGTAAATGTCCACCAGGCCGCCGGGCAGCAGATCGGTGTTGCCCGCGTCTTCCACGCGCACCTTGCGCAGCATCTGGCGCACGATGATTTCGATGTGCTTGTCGGCGATCTTAACACCGGAGGAATAGTAAGCGGAAAGCACTTCTTTCAGCAGATATTCCTGCACGGCGCGAACGCCCAGGATGCGCAGCAGGTCGTGGGGGTTCACGGCGCCTTCGATCAGTTCGGCGCCGGCGGACACGGTTTCGCCGTCGGCCACCTTGAGGCGCGCGCCGTAATGGATCTGGTAGGTCTTCTTTTCGTTGGGGTCCTCTTCGCTGGTGATGATCACTTCGCGCTTCTTCTTGCTCTCCACGATCTGCACCTTGCCGCCGATTTCGGCCAGGGTGGCGTCGCGCTTGGGCTTGCGGGCCTCAAACAGCTCTTCCACGCGGGGAAGACCCTGGGTGATGTCGTCGGCGGAGGCAACGCCGCCGGAGTGGAAGGTACGCATGGTCAGCTGGGTGCCGGGCTCGCCGATGGACTGGGCGGCGATGATGCCCACCGCTTCGCCGATGTCCACGTTGCCGCCGTGGGCCAGGTTCATGCCGTAGCAGCGGGCGCATACGCCGTGTTCGCTGTGGCAGGTGAGCACCGAGCGCACGTTCATTTTGGTAACGCCGGCGTTCTTGATCTGCTGGGCTTTATCGTAGTCGATCAGCTCGTTCATGTGCACCAGCAGCTCGCCGGTGATGGGATGGTACACATCCTCGGCGGCGTAGCGGCCGCGCACGCGGTCGTCGATGCCTTCGATTTCGCCGATGGGCTGCACGGTGATGCCGCGCACTTTTTCGCCCCGGCTTTCAAAGCAGTCGATCTCCCGCACGATCACTTCCTGGGCCACGTCCACCAGACGGCGGGTGAGGTAACCAGAGTCGGCGGTACGCAGAGCGGTGTCTGCCAGGGATTTGCGGCTGCCGTGAGAGGACATGAAGAATTCCAGCACGTTCAGGCCTTCGCGGAAGTTGGCGCGGATAGGCACTTCGATGGCACGGCCGGAGGGGGAGGCCATCAGGCCGCGCATACCGGCCAGCTGAGCCACCTGACCGGCGGAACCGCGGGCGCCGGAACCGGTCATCATGCTGATGGGGTTGTAGGGAGGCAGCACTTCCATCACGCGGTTCTTCAGCCGGTTGGTGGTGTTCTGCCAGGCGTC
>CACWWM010000064.1 GCA_902764565.1 uncultured Eubacteriales bacterium | reverse complement strand
GCCGATTTTTTCGGTCAGATAAGCGTTCAGCTTTTCCAGCACGGCGGCGTCGTCGGTCACGTTGTTGCCTTCCAGCAGCATGGTGATTTCCACGGGGCCGTCGGCGAAGGCGGGGATTGCAGCCAGCAGCATCATGGCGGCCAGCAGCAGGGCGAGCATCTTTTTCATGGGGATACCTCCGTTTAAAAAATTTTGTATGTAAGCAGCGGTTTCCGTCAGCCGCTGTTCTTACCGGGATCAACCTTTAACTGAACCGATGGTGAGCCCTTCCACCACGTAGCGCTGGAAGAAGGGATAGGCGCAGGCGATGGGCAGCACGATGAACACCACCACCGCCATGCGCATGGTCTGGCTGGGCAGGCTGCGGATGGCGTCAGCGCCCGAAGCGCCGAGCATGGAAGAGTTGCGGGCCAGGAATTCGGCGTTGCGCTGCATTTCCATCAGCAGGTATTGCAGGGGATAGAGCTTGCGGTCGGTCACGTAGAGCAGGCACAGGAACCATTCGTTCCAGTACCCCAGCGCGGTCAGCAGCGCCACCGTGGCGATGCCGGGCTTCATGATGGGAAGCACCACCCTTAGGAGCGTGGAGTATTCTCCGCTGCCGTCGATGGTGGCCGCTTCGATCAGATCGAAGGGTACGGTGGTCTGGAAGAAGGTGCGCATGATGATGATGTAGAAGGGGCTGACAAGCATAGGCACGATCAGGGCGTAATAGTTGTTGCTCATGCCCAGCAGATCCTTGCACACGATGATGGTGGGGATCAGGCCGCCGCCGAAGATCATGGTGAAGAAGCTCAGGAAGCTGAAGAAGCCGCGGAATTTATAATCCTTGCGGTACAGCGGGTACGCGTACAGGATGCACATGATCACGCTGACGGACGTGCCCACCACGGTGATGAAGAAGGAATTGAAGTAGCTGCGCCACAGGGCGTCGCCCAGCTGGAACACCTGCTCGTAAGCCGCCAGGGACCACGTCTGCGGCATGAAGGAATAGCCGATGCGCCGGATGCTGTCCTCCGACGAGAAGGAAATGATGATGACGAACACGAAGGGAATGATGCAGGCCAGCGCAAACAGCCCCAGCACCAGATGAAAGACCGATTCCGTCTTGCGGCTGACGGCGTTCAGCCGGAAATGATCGCGGGCTTTTTTCGGGATCGCTGTCATGGTTCTTCCCTCCTCAGAACAGGCTGCTGTCGGCGTCCAGCTTCCGCACGATGCTGTTGGCCGCCATGATGCAGATGAAACCGACCAGGTTTTGCAGGAAGCCCGCCGCCGTGCTCATGCCCACGTTGCCGGTGGAGGTGTAAGCGCGGTACACGTAGGTATCCACCACCTGGGTCACGGGGTAGAGCGGGGAAGAATTCATGGGCACCGACCAGAACAGGCCGAAATCAGCGTTGAAGATCTTGCCCACGTTCATGATGAGCAGAATGACGATCATGGGCTTCAGATGGGGCAGGGTCACATGCACCATCTGCTGCCATTTGGTGGCGCCGTCCACCGCTGCCGCTTCGTACTGGCTGCGGTCGATGCCGGTGATGGCGGAGAGATACAGCACGGTGGAATACCCTGTGTTTTTCCACATGGAACAGAGGGTGAGGATATAGGGCCAGTATTTGGGGGTATTGTACCAGTCGATCACGTCCCCTCCGGCGGCCTTCTGCGCCCGGGCGATCATGCCGTTGGTGGGGTCCAGGAAGGCGAAGAGGAAGTAGGCTACGACAACCCAGCTGAGGAAATAGGGGAAGAACATCATGGTCTGGTACGTTTTGGCCAGGAATTTTTTGGTCAGCTCGCTCATCATGATGGCGAACGTTACCGAAATCAGCAGGCCCAGCACGATCCACAGCGCGTTGTAGCCGATGGTGTTGCGGATCATGGTCACGCTCTCGGAGGTGAAGAGGAAGTTAAAGTTCTTCAGGCCCACCCAGACGCTTTTGAACAAATTGCTTGGGAAGGGCAGCTTGCGCGTCGGCAGCCGGTAGTCCAGGAAGGACAGGGAAATGCCGAACATCGGCAGATATCTGATCAGCAGCAGCCACACCGTTACGGGCAGCATCATCGTGGTCAGCCAGAATGTTTTGGCGCTTCTTCTTCTCCTGCGCCGGATCGGTCGTCTTACCGTCACTTCGTTTCCTCCTCCCCGTTTGGCGCTTTTATTATAAGATTTGTACATCCCAAAATCATCGTGCCTGATTGTGCTTTCTTGTCTGTGATTGTGGTGTTTCATGCGGAAAATGGGACGGATGACGCCAATCCAAGACAAAAAATCACATATTTGCCTCTTTTACTTGTGCTTTTCTTCTGATATGCTTATAATGAAATCAGAAATATTGGAGGGCTGTTCCATGCGATACGGATACTTTGACGACGCGGCGCGCGAATACGTGATCGACCGGGTGAACGCACCTGTTTCCCTGACCAATTACCTTGGCACCCAGCGCATGGGCGCGGTGGTGTCCCATAACGCGGGCGGCTACTGCTGGCTGGATTCGCCCCAGTATCACCGCATCACGCGCTTCCGGCCCAACGGCGTGCCCATGGACTGGCCGGGGCATTATGTGTATCTCCGGGACGACGAGGACGGGGATTATTGGTCCCTGAGCTGGCAGCCTACGGGCAAGCCCCTGGAAGAAGCGCGGTACGTCTGCCGCCACGGGCTGGGCTATTCGGTTTTTGCCTGCGATTACAAGGGCGTTTCCGCCAGCCAGACCCTGTTCATCCCCCGGGAGGAGGAGGGCTGCACACCGGTGGAGATTTTTGACGTGCGCGTGAAGAACACCTCCGATCATACGCGGCGGCTGAGCGTATACGGCTATGTGGAATTTTCCTTCCATCATATTGATATGGACAACCAAAATTTCCAGATGAGCCTTTACGCCACCGGTTCCCATTACCGGAAGGGGGCCGCCCTGTGCGAGCTGCACTACGAGGCGGACAGCTGGCAGTTCCTGGCCGGGGATTTTGAGCCCGACGGCCACGACGGGGTGCGCGAGGCCTTTATCGGGCCCTATCACACCGAGCGCGACCCGCTGGGGGTGCAGCGGGGCGTTTTGTCCGGCTCCACGGAGCTGGGCGGCAACCCCTGCGGCGCGCTGCAAAAGAAGCTGACGCTGGGCCCCGGCGAGGAAGCGCGCCTGCTCTTCTACCTGGGCACCGGCAATGAAGAAGCGGCGGAGGAAGTTCGCCGCCGCTATCCGCAGAAGCAGGCGGATCTGGCCTTTGAGCAGCTCCGGCAGTGGTGGGGAGAAAAGCTCGGGCGGCTGCAGGTATCCACGCCCCATGAAAACATGAACCGTTCCCTCAATATCTGGAACCTGTATCAGAGCGAAATCAACGTGCTCTTTTCCCGCTTTTCTTCCTTTATTGAAGTGGGCGGCCGCACCGGCCTGGGCTACCGCGATACCGCCCAGGACGCCATGTGCATCCCCCATGCGGAACCGGATATGTGCGAAACCCGCCTGCGCCAGCTGCTCCACGGGCAGACCAGCATGGGCTACGGGCTGCATCTGTTCGATCCCGCCTGGTTTGAAGAGCAAAAGAAGCCCGCCTTTAAATCGCCTACCGTGGTGCCCACGCCGGACAAGGCGCAGATGATCCACGGTCTCAAGGACACCTGCGCCGACGACGCCCTGTGGCTGATCCCCGCCGTGATCGAAAACGTGCGGGAAAGCGGCGACGTGAGCTTCTTTGACGAGGTGATCCCCTTTGCGGATCAGGGGGAAGGAACGGTCTGGGAGCATATGAAGCGCTCCCTGGATTTTTCCTACAGCCAGTTGGGACAGCACGGCGTCACCAAAGGTCTGCGCGCCGACTGGAACGACTGCCTCAACTTAGGCGGCGGCGAAAGCGCCATGGTGGCCTTCCTGCTGATCTGGGCGACCCGGCACTTCCTGGACGCCGCCGCGTTCCTGGGAAGGAAAGAGGACGAAGCGGCGTATCGGGCCAGGATGGATGAAATGATCGCCGCGTGCCGCCGGGAGCTGTGGGACGGTGCATGGTGGCTGCGGGGCTTCACCGCCGACGGACGGCCCATCGGCTCCCATACCGCTGCGGAAGGCAAGGTGCATATGGAAAGCAACACCTGGGCGGTGATCGCCATGGCGGGCACCCGGGAACAGGGCTTAAAGTGCATGGACGCGGTGGACGAATACCTCTATACCCCTTACGGCCTGATGCTCAACGCGCCCTCCTTCGTCACGGTGGACGACAGCGTGGGCTTCGTTTCCCGGGTCTATCCCGGCGTAAAGGAAAACGGCTCCATTTTCAGCCATCCCAATCCCTGGGCCTGGGTGGCGGAATGCATGCTGAGCCGGGGCAGCCGCGCCATGAAATTCTATGACGCCCTGCTGCCTGAAAATCAGAACGATATGATGGAAATCCGCCAGGCCGAACCCTATACCTACTGCCAGTTTATCATGGGCAGGGATCACACCGCCTTTGGCCGGGCCCGGCATCCCTTCATGACGGGCTCCTCCGGCTGGGCCTATTTCGCCGCCACCCGCTATATGCTGGGCATCCGGCCCGCCTTCGATCACCTGACGGTGGACCCCTGCATCCCGGCAGCATGGGACGGCTTTACCGCCCGGCGTTCCTGGCGCGGCGCGGTGTACGATATTTCCGTTTCCAATCCGGATCATGTGGAAAAGGGCGTCAAAGCGGTCCGGGTGGACGGGAAAGAAACGTCCGTGATCCCCGTTTTTACGGACGGAGAACACAAAGTGGAAGTTATCATGGGCTGAAAAACGGAGGAAAAAACAATGATCGAATTTGGAACGGGCGGCTGGCGGGCAATCATCGGCGACGGTTTCATCCGGGAAAACATCCAGCGCGTGGCCGCGGCGCTGGCCCGGTGCATGGTGCGGGAAGGCTGCGCGGAAAAAGGGATCGTGGTCGGCTACGACCGGCGCTTTCTCAGCCGGGAAGCCTGCATCTGGTTTGCCGAGGTCATGGCGGGCGAGGGTGTGCGGGTGTATTTTGTCAATCTGTCCTGCCCCACGCCGCAGATCATGTTTACCGTGAAGCACCTGCGCCTGCAGTACGGCGCTATGGTGACGGCCAGCCATAACCCGGCCATCTACAACGGCATCAAGCTGTTCACCTTCGGGGGCCGGGACGCGGCGGAGGAAATCACCGCGCCCATTCAGGAAGCGGCCAACGCCCTGGACGCGGCGGAGATCCGCACCGTGCCCTTCGAGGACGCGCTCAGGCAGGGCTGCATCGAGCTCATCGACCCCCGGGACGATTATCTGGATTCCATCCTGGCCCAGATCGACACGGCAGCCATCCGCAGCCGTCGGCTGCGGGTGGTGCTGGACCCCATGTTCGGGGTGAGCCTGACGGGATTGATGACCATTCTGTACACCACGCGCTGTGACGTGGATGTGATCAACGACCGGCACGACGCCTTCTTCGGGCGGCACCTGCCCGCGCCCACCCCGGAAACCCTGGTGGATCTGCAGCAGGCGGTCAAGGAGCACTGCGCCAACGTGGGCATCGCTACGGACGGCGACGCCGACCGGCTGGGCATCATCGACGAAAAAGGCCGCTACGTATCCGCCAATCAGGTGCTGGTGCTGCTCTATGCCTATCTGCTGGAATACAAAGGCTGGCGGGGCCCGGCGGTGCGCAACATCGCCACCACTCACCTGCTGGATCGGGTCGCGGCGGCCTACGATCAGCCCTGCTACGAGGTGCCCGTGGGCTTCAAGCACATTTCCGCCGCCATGGATCAATACAACGCCCTGATCGGCGGCGAATCCTCCGGCGGGCTGACGGTGCGGGGCCACATTTCCGGCAAGGACGGCCTGTACGCGGCCAGCCTTCTGGTGGAAATGCTGGCCGTCACCGGCAAGCCCCTGAGCCAGCTGCTCCAGGATCTGAACGACCGCTACGGCGAACTGCACACGGCGGAATTCGACTGGGCGCTGACAGAGGAAAGCAAAGAACGCATCCACAAGCTGATTATGGAAGAAAAGCGCCTGCCTGCCTTCCGTCAGCCGATCCAGCGGGTGAGCTATCGGGACGGCTGCAAGGTGTACTTTGAAAACGCCTGGGTGATCGTCCGCTTCTCGGGCACCGAGGCCCGCATCCGCATCTTCGCCGAGGACGATACCATCCACCACGCCAAAACCCTGGTGGGCATCATGGCCGATTTCGTTGGCCTGCCCTTCGACGCGTAATCCGATCCGGCCAGCGCCGTGACGAACCGATCAGGAGACGAAATCATGAAGCAGCCTACAGAGTCCAGCCCCGGGCGGCGCGGCGCGGCGTTCAATTCCCTGCGCTTTCAGGTAATCGCCATTATGCTGCTGTGCTATCTGGTTCCGGCGCTGCTGCTGGGCGTTTTTACCCAGACCGTGCTGATCAAAAGCATGCGCCGGAAAACGGACGCCGCCCTGACCGCCGGCGTAGAGTACGCCTGGACGCTGACGGCCCAGAACGTGGAGCGCGCCATTGCACTGAGCCGGGACGCCATTTACGACGGCGAGCTGGCGGACGCTTACGAGCGCTGGCGAACCGGCGGCATTGCCGACGCCGAATACCTGCGCCTTTCCCGCGCTTACATCGAACGGAAATACAGCCGGGAAGATTTGTTCACCTTTGCCGCGTATTTCCCCGTCAGCCGCCCGGACATGTATATGTACACCCGTTCGGGGTACGGCCCCGCCATGGCGTTCGTATCCGGCGCGCAGCAGGAGATCCTGGCCCTGGGCGAACAGATGGATACCGCCAGCTGCTTTATTCAGCGGGAGGGAGAAATCTATTTGGTGCGGAACCTGATGAACCTGCGCCTGGAACGGTACGGGATGCTGGTGCTGGGCATCGGGCGGGACACCCTGTTTTTCCCCCTGCTGAGCCTGGCGGACGAATGGCAGGGCAGCATCAGCCTGCGCCTGGACGGAACCGGCGACGAGAATGTGGATTGGGAAAAGTATCCCCAGGGGCTGAGCGAGTCGGGGGACGAAATCCGCTTTGTCAGGCGCGCGCGCGGCGACGCCTACAGCCTGGATTTGCTCATCGTGCTGAGCAAGCGTCTGCAATACCGGGAGGATTACGCTTTCCGCATCCTGGCCCTTACCATTTATCTGCTGCTGATTCCCGTTCTGGGGCTGCTGGCCTGGTATGTGGGCAGAAGGATCATAAAACCCATTACCCTGCTTTCCAACGCCTCCCGCCGCATCGAGCGGGGCGAGCTGGGCGTTACCGTGCCCATGCGGGGCTCGGACGAGCTGGGTGATCTGGGCCGGGCATTCTCCAAAATGTCCCGCCGCATCGAAGAATTGATCGATAAGACCTACAAGGAAGAACTGGCCCTCAAAAACGCCCAGATCCAGGCGCTTCAGAGCCGCATCAACCCGCACTTCATCAACAACGCCCTGGAAGCGATCAACTGGGAAGCCCGCATGGAAAAATCGGAAGCTATCTCCTCCATGGTCAGCGCTCTGAGCGTTCTTCTGGGCGCCAGCATGGCCCGGCAGGATAAGCGCATGGTGACGCTGAAAGAAGAAACCGAGGTGGCCGACGCCTATATCTTCTTCGTGCAGCAGCGCTACGACGACAGCCTGACCGTGCGCAGGGACTGGGAGGATGTGAATATGAGCTGCCTGGTGCCGCTGCTGACGATCCAGCCCGTGCTGGAAAACGCGGTGGAACACGGCATCGCTCCCGCGGGGGGCGGCGAGATCACCGTTTCCTGCCATCAGACGGGCGCCTGTGTCCGCATCGAAATCACCAACACGGGCAAGCCCATCGAACCGGAGGACCGGGAGAAGATCGACGCGGCGCTCCGGGGCGATACCGCCTCCGGCTCGCATCTGGGCCTGGCCAATATCGCGGACCGTCTGCGCCTGATCTACGGCGGGGAAGCCGGAATTCGGGTGTTCAGCGATGAAGAAAAGCGCACCGTGGTGCAGATCGATATTCCCCAAAAACGGCCGTAAAGGAGGAAGCCATGCGACGTTTGATCTCCATTCTGCTGTTATCGTGCCTTTGGGTGCAGAACGCCTTGGCGGAGGGCCTGGTGCTGCGCACGGTCAGCTCTTTCGCCGGGGCCGATTCGTCGGCGGAAGCCTATGTGGATATCCTGAAATCCTATGAGGCGGAGACCGGCAACACGGTGATCGACAGCTCCGCCGCCAGCGACGAAGCCTGGAAAACCTCCGTGCTTTACGATTTCGCCGCCGGAAACGAGCCGGACGTGCTGTTCTTCTTCGCCGCCGGGGCGGATTCGGCCCCCATCCTGCGCAAGGTGGTGCCTGTGGACGAAATCAACGCCGCCTATCCGGACGCGCCGCTGCCGGAGGAAGAAGCCCTGCGGGAAGGGGACGGCAGGGTTTACGCCGTGCCCGTGCGCTCCTTCTGGGAAGGGCTGTACGTCAATACCGACGTGTTTGAACGCTGCGGCGTGCCCCTGCCCACCGACTGGAACAGCTTTGTTTCCGCGATCCAGGCTTTTAACGCGGCGGGGATCGTGCCCATCGCCGTTTCCCTTTCGGACATTCCCCATTATCTGGCCGAATTCGTGCTGCTGGCCTGCGCGCCGCCGGAAGACCTGCTGGCCCGGCCCCGCACCCTGGAGGAGGTGCCCGATTCCTGGTATCAGGCCATGGGGCTGATCCGGGAGCTGTACGAAATGCACGCTTTTTCGGAAAACGCGGACGCCACCTATGAAAGCGCCACCACGGAGCTTTTCCGTACCAAGCAGGCCGCCATGCAGTTTGACGGCAGCTGGATGGCCGCTTCCCTGCCCGTGGACAGCATGAACACCACCATGGTGCTGCCCATGCCCCTGCGGAACGGGGACGGCGCGGCGGAATGCTACATCGGCGGCGTGTCCATGGGCTTTTATCTGACGCGCCGGGCCTGGACCAGCGAACGGCGGGACGCGGCGGTGGCGCTGCTCAAAACCCTGACCGCGGAAAGCAGCAGGGTGCGGCTGGGCTACACGGGGCTGAGCGGTCAGCTGCTTTCTTCCGCGGAAAGCATGGA
>CACWWM010000063.1 GCA_902764565.1 uncultured Eubacteriales bacterium | reverse complement strand
TCAGCACCGTTTCCTGATCTGGCGCTACCTGTGGAGCGTGACGCTGGCGGACTGAAGCCAACAAAAAACACTCGCTTTCTCCAACGGAAAGCGGGTGTTTTTCATCTGTGCGATGCGGCGTTTATTCCTGGCCGATTTGCCGCAGGATGGCGTGGAAGGTGTCGTCGGATATATCGTGCTCGATCTTGCAGGCGTCCTCGCGGGCGGTTTTTTCGTCCAGCCCGATTTGCTGCAAAAACACGGTCAGGGCCTTATGCCGGTCGTAAATGCGCCGGGCGATTTTCATGCCCGCGTCCGTCAGCGTGATATAGCTGGCCTCGTCCATGAGGATATAGCCGTTTTCCCGCAGCTTTTTCATGGCAAAGCTGACCGAAGGCTTCGTGACCCCCAGGGCGGCGGCGATGTCGATAGACCGGGCGTAGCCCTTCTGCTCCCGCAGCATCAGAATCATTTCCAGGTAGTCTTCCGCTGATTTATGGATGTTCATTGTATTCTCCCTTCGGCCCGCGATATTTCCCGTTTTTTCCATCCCCATTATACCACGGTCCGCCCAGCTTTGCAAGGCATGAATCGGCTCACGATCATCTCAGCAAAATGTGTATTTTGACGAAAATTTGCCCAAATGGTTGACATAAATTCGGAAACAAGGTATAGTATTTTATGATCTTTTTGAATACGGGGGAATGAATATGACGTTTCGTGATATGGCCACGGTGCTGCACGCCAAGGTACTGTGCCATGAAGAAAAGCTGGATAATCCCGCCCGCACGGCCTGCTGCTCCGATCTGATGAGCGACGTGCTGGCTTTTGTAAATGAAAAAACAGTGCTCATCACGGGCCTGACCAACCCCCACGTCATGCGCACGGCGGATATGCTGGATTTAAAGTGCCTGGTGTTCGCCCGGGGCAAAATCCCCACGGACGATATTCTGGAAACAGCGGACGAGCAGGGCCTGATCGTGATGACCACCAAGGAAACGGCCTTCACCACCTGCGGTCTGCTGTACGAAGCGGGGCTGCGCGGCGTTCCCATCGAATGGCCGGAAGGAGAGGACGCATGAGCAGCTTCATTCACGAGGAATACCCCGTGGCAAAGGGCGATTACACCCGTGCAGGCGAAGCGTCCGCCGATATCAAACGCAGGCTCAAGCAATTGGGCGTGAGCAGCAACGTGATGCGCAAGGTGGCCGTGGCCAGCTATGAAGTGGAACTGAATTTGGTCATCCATTCCCTGGGCGGCAAGCTCATGCTGGACGTAGGCACCGACGGGGTGCTGCTGGTCAGCGAGGACGTAGGCCCCGGCATCCCGGACATCGCCATGGCCATGCGGGAGGGCTATTCCACCGCCAGCGAGGAAGCCCGTTCCTTAGGCTTCGGCGCGGGCATGGGCCTGCCCAACATGAAGCGCAACGCCGACGATTTTGATATTCAAAGCGAAATGGGCAAGGGTACGCGCATCAGCATGCGCTTTAACCTGGCCTGAGAAAGGCTTTTGACATGGAACAGAACAATCGGTATCATTCCGTTCGATTGGATAAAACCCGCTGCAAGGGCTGTACCAACTGCCTGAAGCACTGCCCCACGGAGGCCATCCGCGTGCGCGGGGGCCGGGCGCACATCATCGACGAAAGGTGCATCGACTGCGGCGAGTGCATCCGCATCTGCGAATACCACGCGAAAATCGCCATTACGGACGATTTGAGCGCCATTCGCGGCTTCCCCCACGCGGTCGCCCTTCCCGCGCCCTCCCTGTACGGCCAGTTCAAGGGGCTGAAAAGCATCTCCCCCGTGCTGGACGCCCTGAAAGCCATCGGGTTTGAGGAAGTGTTCGAGGTGGCCCGGGGCGCGGACATCGTCAGCCGCGCCATCCACGAAAAGCTGCGGGAGCCGGGGCTGCCCAAGCCCCTGATTTCCTCCGCCTGCCCCGCGGTGGTGCGGCTGATCCAGGTGCGCTTCCCTGACCTGATCCCCAACGTGGTGGACATCCGCCAGCCCATGGAGGTGGCGGCCATGATCGCCCGGCAGGAATTCTGCCGCAAGCACGGCTGCGCGCCGGAGGACGTGGGCGTGTTCTTCATCACCCCCTGTCCCGCCAAAATGACCGCCATCCGCTCCCCCCTGGGCCAGGAAAAATCCGCCTGCGACGGGGCCATTTCCATGATGGAGATTTACGGCCAGCTTTTGCCCCATATCGACCGCATCTTGGCCAACCCCACCAAGCCCACCGCCACCTACTACGGCGTGCGCTGGGCCGTGAGCAGCGGCGAAGCCAGCGCCGTGTGCCCCGATAATTCCCTGTCGGTGGACGGCATTCAGAACGTGATCCGGGTGCTGGAGGAAATCGAAAACAACAAGCTCAGCGATCTGGTATTTTTCGAGGGCAACGCCTGCATGGGCGGCTGCGTGGGCGGCCCCCTGAACTTTGAAAACAACTATGTGGCGAAAAACGCCGTGCGCAAGCTGGCCCAGGAATGTTCGCCCCAGCATCCCGTGGAAAACGTGCCCGTTTCCATGATGACCAAGTACCCCCTGTACTTCGATCAGCCCATCGAGCCCAACCCCGCCATGAAGCTGGACGATAACCTGATCGTGGCCATGCAGAAGATGGAGCGCATCAACCAGCTGGTGGAAGATCTGCCCGGCTACGACTGCGGCTCCTGCGGCTCCCCCACCTGCCGCACCTTCGCGGAGGACATCGTGGGCGGGTTCTGCGGCGAAATGGACTGCATCCACAAGCTGAAGGATCAGCTCAAGGTCATGGCCCAGCAGATGGTGGAGCTGGCGCAGACAAAACGCGAATAATATCCGTTCCCATGAAAAAACTCCCGTTCGTCCTCGTAGCGGACGCGGGAGTTTTTCTTGCGGCTGTACGCCTTTTTGCTTTCCACGCGCTTGGTCACCGGGGAAAAGCCCCAGACGGCGCGCTTTTTCGCTTCCAGCGCCTTACGCGCCTTTTTGCTCAGCTTTTCCTTGGGGATGAATTTTTCCATGGTCATCAGCTCCTTTGTACGAATTTATCATATCACAAAATTGTCTTGAAAGAAAGACTTTTTGTCGTTGACCGGCCATCCAAAACGCGGTACAATGGCGGCGCAGACAAAGGAGCTGATACAATATGCGCGTTTCCTATCGGAATCCCCAGGCGGACGCATGGTTTGACGGTATTCTGCAAAATCCCGCCGCTTTCCCCTTCCGGTTTTCCTGCGACGGCGAAGCGATCCGGGGGTTTCCCTTCCCCTGTGTCAGCCGCCGCAGGGATAAGAATGGGGACAGGGAAAGCGCGGAATTTAGCTTTCAGAAGGACGAAAACCTGTATATCACGCTGAAATGCGCTCACGATTTTGATTTCGGCGTTTCGGAATGGACGGTGTGGTTTGAAAACCGGGGCGATCAGGAAACGGGCGTTATTTCCCAGGCGGAAACCGTGCTCGCCTTCCCCGGAAAATATCCCACCCTCAAGGGCATTTTGGGCGACCATGTGAACGCCTACCGGCCCTACGCCCTGGACGTGGGGGCCCAGCCCCGGTATTTTGAATCCAACAGCGGCCGCGCCACCCACGTGTATTTCCCCTATTTCAATTTGGAATACGGCGACGGCGGCGCGCTGCTGGCGATCGGCTGGGCGGGCACCTGGCGGGCGGATTTTTCCTACAACGCGGCGCGGAACGAAACGGAATACCGCGCCCGGTCGGTAAACAATCTGCAAACGAAGCTGAAGCCCGGCGAAAAAATCCGCACGGCGCTGTTCGTGTGCGCGCCCTACAATGTGCGGAACGAGGATTACGCCGCGAATTTCTGGCGGCGCTGGTTCGTGGCCCGGAACCTGCCCCCCACGGAGCCTTTTTCCACCTGCTGCCTGGCCAGCGACACGGGCCGCCCCAATTCCGACGGCAGCATTTCGGAAAGCTGGGACACCTGGCGGCCTTCCCTGGAAAAAATGATCGCGGAGGACGTCCAGGTGGATTTCCGGTGGTTCGATGCGGGGTGGTACGCCGCCCCAGATGGTTCCAGTCCCCGGACGGATTGGTGGGGCACGGTGGGCACCTGGGCGCTTGACCCGGAAAAATGGCCCGGAAAAACCTTTCTGGAATCCACAGATTTTGCCCGGGCCCACGGCATGAAAACCCTTATGTGGTTCGAGCCGGAACGGGTGACCGACCCGGAATCCCTGGAAAAGAACTGGGGATATAAAGCGGAATGGGCCATCCGCATGCCCGGTGTCAAGCCCATTTCCAATAACATCGGGGACCCAAACTGCTTCCGCTGGACGGTGGACCGCATCAAAAAGACCCTGCGCGAAAACAGGGTGGAAATGTACCGGGAGGACAACAACAGCGACCAGGCCGCTCTGTGGCGGTATCTGGACGATTTGGAGGGCGAAAACCGCAGCGGCGTCACCGAATGCAAGTTCATCGACGCCCATTACCGCATGTGGGATGAAATCATCGAATGTACAAAATCCTACGGCGGCTGCGCCTTTGTGGATTCCTGCGCCAGCGGAGGCGGCAGGAACGATCTGGAATCCCTGCGCCGGGGCGTGCCCCTGCTCCGCAGCGACGCCGACCGCACCACCGCCGCCCTTCGCCTGTCCATGACCACGGCGTTCAACCGCTGGGTGCCCATGTGCGGGGCCAACAACAAGGAAAAGCCGGATCAGCTTTCCCCCACCGGCAGGCTGGACGCATACGTATGGCGGGCCTCCTATCTGCCCATCCTGAATGTGGATTCCCAGTTCGTGCAGGACCCGGATCAGGATTTTGACCTGCTCCGCTGGGGATTGCGGGAATGGAAACGGGTCAGCCCCTATCTGCTGAAAGACTTTTACGTGCTCACGCCCTGGCACCCGGAAACGGAAACCACCGGCTTTACGGCCTGCGCCTTTTTCGACCCGGAGGCTCTCTCCGGCGCGCTGCTGGCCTTCCGGCAGGAAAAATGCCAGGAAGAAACAGTCACCCTCCCCCTGCCTTTCGCGGGGGAGGGCGAAGAATATGATTTGAAGGACGAGGATACCGGCGAAATCCTGCGGGCGGGCAGGCAGGGAATCACCCTGCGGTTTGATAAGCCCCGGCAGGCGCGGCTTTTGTGGATCAGCCCTTCTGCATCCACACCGTGACCCGGTTTTTCGGCTGATTCCAGCGCCTGCCGCAGGAAGCGTAGTCCGTCAGCAGGATGGGCGGCAGGCCGGGCTTCTGTTCCAGCTGGAGGCGGATCATTTCGTCCCCTTCCGGCGGGAGCAGGGAATAAGACAGCGTATCGTCCGTTTCGGGGGCCTGACAGCCAAAGTCAGGCTCCTTTTGTTCGTCCCGGGCCAGCACGACGGGGCCGTAGCGGTACGCCACGCTGTCCCCCACCGTTTCCGCGATCAGGGGGATATTTCCCCGAATCTCCAGCACGTCCCCGGCGGCAAAGGCGCGGCGCAGGCAAATATACCCCTGCTCCGCTGCCGTTTGCTCGATTTTCTGTCCGTTCACGGTAATTTCCGCGTTCCGCAGGTCGTCCGGGATGCGGAGATAAAGCGCATATTCCGCGGGGCCGTCCTGCGGATCGAAGGCAAGCCGCATCCAGCCTTCCTTGGGATAGGCGGATGCCGCGGTCATGGCCATTTGCTTTCCTTCCGCCGTCCGAACCGTCACCTTGCCGGAAAACAGGCCGTTGATGAGCCATCCGTCCCGGTACTTCATCACGGCGGTAAGCGGCAGCAAAGCGATGCCCGCCGAGGCGATACAGGCGCAGCAGCCGTAAAAACCCCCGAAGGAAAAGCGTTTCAGGCCCCCGATGCCCACGCCCCGGCGGCTGTCGGAAAGGGGGCTGTAGCTGTCAAAGGGCAGACCGGGCAAATATGCCTTGCTTGATCGGTCGTATTGCTTCAGGCCGTGCACGTTCACCGCGCCGTACAGCGCGTTGCAGCCCGTGCGCTCGATGAAGCCGTAATACCGCCTGTCCCCCGTCAGCAACAGCAGCTTTAAGCACAGCCGCATCCAGGTGACGGACACGCAGGTTTCCTGCATAATGTTCCGGCTGGGCTCCGCCTGGCGGACAGCGGAATGGTCGAACAGCTCATCTGTGCAGCCGCAGCAGCCGATGATCGTCAAATCCGTTTCCGCCACGGCGTTAAAAAAGTTCATGGCGGCCCACAGGTACTTTTCTTCTCCCGTGGCCTGATAATAGGCCAGCACCCCTTCAAAGAAGGACATGGTTTCATAGGCCTTCACTTCCGGGTACTGCCAGGGCGGCAGCTTGTTTTCCAGGGCAATTTCGATCAGGTTTCCGTCCCGGCAGCCGCCGGTGGAAAGGATGTATTGGGCGAAGCGCAGGAAGCGCGCTTCCTTTGTCAGCCCGTACAGCGCCACGAAGGGCTCCAAAATGGAGCAGGAATTGACCCCGCCCCAGTAATCGGAGGTTTCCGTGATATTCGTTTTCCCCGGCCCCACCTTTTCGATAATGGCGTCGGCATGACGAAGGAGCGCGTTCAGGATATCCCCGCGCAAAGCCTCTTCTTTGCAGATGTCCAGGAAATGCATCAGGCCCGTCATCACGTATTTCCGGCCCCACAGATCCCAGCCCGAAAGCTGGCAGGAGGCGGAATAAGTGGAAATGCGCCCGTCGGCCCGCTGGGCCCGCAAAAGGCCCCGCACCGCGTCCCGCAAAAGCCGGTACAGCTTTTCATTGCCCGTGGCGCGATAGCACAGGCACGCGCCGCGCATCATTTTGCCCCAGTATTCGCAGCGCCAGCCCTTGTCCCCGTCGTCGGAATCGGCGGCGAACACCCGCACGAAATCCGCCCAGGTATCCGGCGACAGCAATTGCCGGTTCAGGGCAAAATCCAGATATTCCCGATACACGCCGGAAAAGGCATATTCCCCCGGCGCTAAAAATGCAGCGCGGTTTTCCATGAAACTTTTCCTCTTATCCTAATCATTACCGTATCTTGAAATAATTAAGCAAATATCCACGAGGGGGGTGTCGGGGGAACACCCCCGACTGTAATCGTATCGCGGGGCTCCGCCGCGCGGGCGGGGTTTTCCGTAAGGAAAACATTCCTTGCAGATTTTCCGCCCGGGAGCGCAGCGACAGGAAAATCTGAGCGGGGGGGCACGCGGGGGGTATGCAATACCCACCCGCGAACCATCCAGCGTTAGCTGGATGGCTCTTGCTCTGAAATACACCGGCGGCGGTATTCGTTCAGGGAAACGCCGTAATATTCCTTGAACTTGGCGGAAAAATACTGCAAGCGGCTGTACCCGATGGTTTCGCAAATCTGCTCGTTGGTCAGCTCGTTTTCCCGGATCAGGCGGGCGGCGTGCTCCATGCGCACCTCCTGCAGATAATCCACCAGCTTTTTGCCCGTTTCCTGGTGGAACACCCGGCTCAAATGCCCGGTGCTGATGCTCAGGGCGTCGGCGATGGACTGGATGGACAGCTCGGCGGGGGCGGCGTTGCGGATATGCAGGATGGCGTACTGCACAACGCTGCGGTTGCTTTCGCTGCTTTCCCGGGACAGATAGGCGATCAGCGTCATGCTGTCCTCTTTCAGGCGGGTGGAAAACTGGTTGATTTCCTCGATATGGTAATACCGGTTCATCAGGTCGTCGCCGAACACGTCCTCCGGCTTGCTTTTCATATCGTACACGATCTTGCACAGGAACATGGCGGCGGTGAGCATGATGCCGCGCATCATGTTCAGATACGGCGGATGCTCCTTGAGCTGGGATACGATGCCGTCGATTTCCTCGTTCACGTCATCCGCCGCCTGGTGCTGGATATGGCTTGTGAGAGCAAAGAGCCGGGAAATCAGCGGGGCCATTTCCTCCTCGCTCTTGGGCGTATCCATGGGTTCAAACACGCACACCCGGCTGCTGTCGCCGAAGTACCGGCCGGACAGGGCGCGGCGGGCGCAGCGGAAGCTGACCTGCACGCGGTTTTCCGCGTCCACAAAATTGCCCACGCCGAACACCAGGGGCACGTTCTTTTCATCCAGCATTTTCCCGGCCTCGTGCAGGATTCTGGGCACGGCGTTTTCGTCCTGCCCGTGGTTGACCAGGAATACCCGTTCCTTGTCCCGGCTGGTAAAGGCGGCGATTTCAAACCCTTCCGGGAAGCAGGAAAGAATGGCGTTTTCCGTTTCCTGGTCAGGCACGGTGGACAGCATCACCGCCTGGAAATGGGGCCAGGGAAAATCAATGCCCAATTGCGGCATGGGGCCGGTGTAGTGCGCTTCGCCGTTCACCAGGCAGTTGAGCCAGGCATTGCGCAGCACCGGGCGGCTCTGCTGCAGGAACTGGGTCTGCTGCACCTTGATCTTGCTCATATCCTGCAGGGCCGTTTCGATGCGGGAAAAATGCTCGCTGGGCGAGGAAACCAGGCTGCCGCCGCTGCCGGTGCTTTCCGGGATGGCGAAGTGATGCATCAGCCTGCGCATGGGCCGGGAATAATGCTTCATCAGCACCCACAGCACGGCGATCATCCCCGCCACCAGCAGCACCATGCAAAGCACCAGCCACATGGAAAACATGCTGTTGTAATTGCTCATGTGCCCGGTATTGGGCCGGGCCAGCACATAGATAAACCCGCTGGACGCGCTGGCGCTTTCCGCCAAAAGCACCTCCTGGCCGTCCTGCAAACGGCAGGACTTGTTTTCCGGCCCCGCAATGGGCAGGCTGGTGCCCACCAGCGTCACGTCCGCCGCGCTCCAGATCACGCCTTGAATATCGGACAGGAAAATCATGTCCCCTTCGCCCAAGGTGCGCAGAGAGTTGCGCAGCAGGGCGTGCAGGCTTTCTTCCTTCACCGCCGATACGATCATGGGCGCTTTGCTCTCCGGGAAAATGCCGGGCATTGTGCGCACGTACACGATGTAGGGCACGTCCTCGCCGTTTTCGGAAAAGTACTGCCGCAGCCACGCCGCTCCTCCGCGTCGTTCAGGAAAACATACTGGCTTTCCCGCACGGTGTATTTTTTATCGTCCAGAAAATGCACGCCGTCGGAGCCCACCACCATCTGCATTCGCGGGAAATACAGCCCCAGCCGGTCGCAGGAAGGAATGGCGGCGCACACGGCGGCGCAGCCGTTGGACAGCGTCTGAATCTCCATGCTGCCCGCTTCGCCCTTGCGGCTCACGGCCTGCACCGTTTCGGTCAGCCCGCTCTTCATGGCCATGCGGCGGGCGGGCTCGTTCCGGATGGTCTCCAGGATCTGATAATCGGCGTTATCCGAAAGCACCGTGGCTTCCTCGCGCAGGGTGCTGTACGTTTCCCGGTTCAGAATGGATGAATAAACCAAATCGCCACCAGCGTCACGGCGATGACGGTGAAAATCACAATGATCCAGATACTGGCCACGTTCACCATCCGCTTGCCACTCATGATTCATTCCTCCGCCTTTGAAAGAGTTTTTCATGTGCAATCAATCAAGCATTTTTTCGGGGGTCAAATATACCAAACCGGAATTTCCAGCACGTTCTCCCGCAGCTTGCCGGGCTGGGCGCACAGATTGACGACGGCCCCCATGCCCCGTTTTTTCTCCGGCACTTTGTCCAGCACCGTGAAAGCAGCGGCGGCAGACGCGGATTCGGAGGCGTTAGTTTTGATTTCGATGGGGTACAGCACGCCGTTTTCCTCGATAATCAGGTCGATTTCGCTTTCGATTTCGACGGCCTCGCCGTTTTCCTTCCTTTTCGTCTTGTCCTTGCCGCGATAATAGGAAACGCAGTACCGATAATCGATATTCCGGTTTGCGTAGGATTTCAGGATTTCCGATACCACATAGGTTTCAAACATGGCTCCGCTCATGGCCCCGAAGGCCAGCGTTTCCGTGGTGAGCCAGCGGGTCAGGTAAGACGCCAGGCCCGTATCCCGGAAATAGACCTTGGGCGTTTTGATGGCCCGTTTCAGCACGGCGGGGGTGTAAGGCTCCAGCAGATAAACGATTCCCGACGCTTCCAGAATGGACATCCAGTTTTTCACCGTGTTCACGTCCCGGGAAATTTCATCCGCGATGTTGGAATAGTTCAGCATTTGCCCCGTTCGGGCGGCCACGGCCACCATAAATCGGCGAAAGGAATCCAAATCCTGCACGGCGGACAGACTGCGCACATCCCGTTCCAGATAGGTTTTTACATAGCTGCTATAAAAAGACTGCCAGTCCATTTCCGGTGTATGGTACAGTTCTGGATAACTCCCCCGGTGAATGATCTCCCAAATATTTTCCGGTTTTTTTACCGTTTTCTGCCGCATCAGAATATAGTCCATGGTGGGCAGAAACGGGTCAGAAAACGGATCGCCCTGAATTTCCCGAAGGGACAGCCCCAGCATTTCCAGCACACACACCCTGCCGGAAAGCGATTCGGAAGCGTGTTTCATCAGCAGCAGCGGCTGAGAGCCGGACAGCGTAAACAAGCCTCGCCCCTGGGAAGCGTCGCAGGCCATTTTAATATACCGAAACAGTTCCGGCACATACTGCACCTCGTCCATGGTAATGGGCGGATGATTGAGCTGCAAAAACATGTCCGGGTTCTTTTTCGCCTGTTCCTCCAAATACGCATCGTCAAAAGTGACGCTCCTACGGTCCGGAAACAGCACCCCAAGCACCGTTGATTTCCCGGTCTGCCGCGCGCCGGTAATCAGCGTCGCTTTGAAGGTTTTATCCGCCCGCAGGATCACATCCTCCATGGCCCGCCTGATATACATAAACGTTTCCTCCGACTAATTTGGATTCCGATTCCAATATAGCCATTATAAGCAATTATCGTAGGAAAGTCAACCGACTAATTTGTATTTTGATTCTAAATTTGTCGCATATTCAAATGGCATCGGTTTTCAAAGTCCGGTTCTTTTCCTCATGCTTTTTTCATCATCCGATGGACAGGATTTCAATGTTCAGCAGATCGGCCACTTTTTTCAGGATGGAGGCATTGCGGCCGATGCTCAGGGCGAAATGGTGGGTAGGCGCTTTGGAAAACCATTCGTCCATGAAATCATCCAAAGGCAGGGGGAACTTCACGTGGGTTTGGGTATTCCCGATGCGGAGAATGGGAAGATTCATGGCTTCCCCCTCGCTGACGATCATGCGCAGGCCC
>CACWWM010000062.1 GCA_902764565.1 uncultured Eubacteriales bacterium | reverse complement strand
AGGCAATGCCACGTGTGAAACAGGAAGCAAGGGGCTGACGGAATGACCATCAAGGAAATCGCCCGGGCGTTGAATGTATCCACCGCGACGGTATCCAATGTGATCCACGGGCATCTGGAAAAAATGTCGCCGGAAACGGCGCAGCTGATCCGGGAGAAAATCGAACAGTACCAGTACATCCCGAACATGGGCGCGCGGATGCTGGCAAAGGGAGCCAGCCAGATCATCGGCGTCATTACCAATTATCCCAATCGGGAAGAGAAGTACGCTTTGCAGGATCCGTTCGTCAGCGAAATGATCGGCGGCCTGGAAAACGCCATCCGCTCCCGCGGATATTATATGATGCTGCGCGCCGCGCAGAACGCGCCGGAAATCCACCAGATCGCCCAGACCTGGAATGCCGACGGCCTGATCGTCATGGGCCTGCAGGCCAACCAATGCCGGGAATTGCAGGAAGCCACCAATAAACCGCTGGTGTTTGTGGACTGCTATTTTGATCCGGGCGAGCAGTATAACAATATCGGGCTGGACGATCAGGGCGGCATGTACGCGCTGACCCAATATCTGCTTTCCCTGGGTCACAGGGAGATCGTGTTCGTGGGCGATCAGCCGGAATTGTGGGGCGTGGACGCGCGGCGGCTGCGGGGCCATCAGGAAGCGCTGAAAGAAGCGGGGATCGCCTGGGAGGAGAACCGGTATTTCTATATCGCCAAGGATCGGAAACGGCGGGATCAGGATTTTGGGCGGCTTGCCCGCCGCATCGGCGCGGCTTCCGCGTTTATGTTCATCTCGGATTATTACGCGGCGGAAGCCATCAATTATTTTAAGGATCATGGGTATCAAATCCCGCGGGACGTATCCGTCACGGGCTTTGACGATAACATCCTTTCCCATGTGGTGCGGCCCAGGCTGACCACGGTTCATCAGGACATTGCCCAAAAGGCGGAAATGGCCGTCAAAGGAATTGCCGACCTGCTGATGGGGGATCTGGAGGAAGCCGTGGACGTTCGCCTGCCCACCCGCATCGTCAAAGGGAAAAGCGTCAGGAACCTGAAATTTGTTGAATCCGTATAAAAACGCACCGGGAAAACGCAGTATTTTGTTGGTTATGCGCATAACTTATTGATATAATTCATGCGAAATGCTATCCTTTCTGTGAAATGAGGGAAAACCGATGAAGCAGAAATGGATGGCATTTTCCTTATTGTGCTGGAGCATCGTTTCATTCCTTTCATCATGCGCGGCAGAGGAGGCGGCGGATATGTGGATAGCCTTGGATCGGGCGGTGTATCATCCCGGCGGCCGGGCGGTGATCACAGTCGGGCAGCTTCCCGCCGGCGCGTCGGAAATCAAATTCCAATTATGCCATTTTGACGAAATCGTGCTTGAAAAAACCGCGGCGGCCGACGAAAAAACCGTTTCATTGGTTTTGCCGGAGCGCGATTTTACCGGCTATCTGCTGATTGCCCGGGCGGCGGACGCCGCGGGACGTGAGCTGGGCACGGCCATGACGGGGGTGGATTGCTCCAGCGTATGGACAAAGTTTCCCCGGTACGGCTATCTGTGGGACTATGGCGAAACCGTCGACGCGCGGGAGAAGATCGGCCAGCTGGCGCGCTATCATATCAACGGCGTGCAGTTTTACGACTGGCAATACCGGCATCATATCCCCGTATCGCCCGATACGGAAAAATGGCGGGACTGGTCCGGCAGGGAAATCAGCGGCAGCGCCGTGCGCGGGTATCTGGAAGCCGCCCACCAGATGGGCATGGTGGGCATGAATTACAATATGATATACGCCGCGAATCAATCCTACAGGATGGATGGCAGCGGCGTGGACGCTTCCTGGCGGCTGGTCAGGGAAAACGGAGAAGATTTCACCTGCGATATGGACGCGTCCCGGGGCCCTGTGGGCGTGCTGCAATACTTCAATCCGCTGAATCCGGCGTGGCAGCAATACATTTTCGCCAAGGAACGGGAGGTGTTCTCGGCCTTTCCCTTTGACGGCTGGCACGGAGACACCATCGGCGAAATGGGCCCCATGCGGACGGCGGAGGGCGGCCCGCTGGGCTATGATGAAAACGGGGCCCCGATCACCCGGGTGAAGGACACCTATACGCAATTCCTGAACGCGGCGAAGGCGGCTTTGGGCGGCAAATACCTGGCTTTCAATCCGGTGGGCGCGCAGGGCGTCGAAAACGTGAACAGAAGCCGGGTGGACGTGCTGTACACGGAATTCTGGCCCTGGGATCGGGACGACCGGGGGATGCCCTATGACGATTATTACAGCATCCATCGGGCCATCCTGCGGGCCTGCGAACAAAGCGGCGGAAAATCCCTGATCGTGGCGGGCTATATCAACTATAAGCACCCGGCGGAAACCTTCAATTCCCCCGCGGTGCGCCTGATGGACAGCGTGGCCTTCGCTTCCGGCGGGGCCCGCATCGAGCTGGGAAATGGGGACGGGATGCTGAGCAACGAATACTTCCCCGATGACCGGCACAAGAAAATGGACGGCGCGCTGCGGCAGGCCGTGCAGCGCATGTACGATTTTATCGTCGCCTATGAAAACCTGCTCAGGGACGGGCAGCGTGTGATTCAGCGGGAAGTGCGGATCGGCCGGGCGCCTGTCAGCGCCGACGGACGGGCCGACACCGTATGGTGTTTCGCCAAAGCGGACGCGGAGCATGAGATTTACCACTTCATCAATCTCATGGGCACCGACAGCGGGTGGCGGGACACGGAGCAAACCAAGAAAGCGCCGGTTCGGCAAGCGGATTTGTCCGTTACGATTTTTACTGATTATCCTGTAAAAAAGGTTTGTCTGGCTTCGCCGGACACCGACGATCTGACGGCGCGCAGCATACCGTTTGAAGCAGGCGGCGGCAAGGAGGGCGCGTATATCTCCTTCACGCTGCCGCGTCTGGACTATTGGGATATGATTTTTCTGCGCTGATGCGCATGAAAATAAAAAGAAACGGAGGAGAAAACCATGAAAAAACTGTTCTCTCTGCTGCTGGCGCTCTCGATGCTCGCGGGCCTGTGCGCTGCGGCAAGCGCTGAAGAACCCGTAACCATCACGTTCTGGCATACCTATGGCGACGCGGAAACCCCGATCCTGGATGAAGTGCTGATTCCCCTGTTTGAAAATGCGAACCCTGATATCAAAGTGAATGCCATTCGGCAAAGCGGCGATTTCAATCAGATGGTGGTCACCGCCCTGGGCACCGGCGTGGTGCCGGACGTGGCCCGTGTGGATATCACCAAGACCAGCGCCTATGCCAAGCTGGGCGGTATCGTGGCCATGGACGAAATCGAGGGCTTCGACGCCCTGAAGGCCGCCGTGCTGGACGGCCCTCTGTCTACCAATATCTGGAACGGCCATTACTACGGTCTGCCGCTGAATACCAACTGCAAGGCGGCTGTGGTGAACCTGGAACAGATGAAAGCCCTGGGCTTTGACGGCGCGCCAGCCACCATGGAAGAATTCATTGCCGCCTGCAAGGAAAAAGCTGCCGGCGAATATAAGCTGAACGTATCCGGCGTGGGCGACTGGGATCTGTATCCTTACTTCTGGCTGTTCGGCGGCGTGTTAACGGACGAAGGCTTTACAAAGGCCAGCGGTTATCTGGACAGCGAAAGCAGCGTTCAGGCCATCAAGACCCTGCTGCAGCTCCATGATGACGGCGTGTTCACCATCCGCGACGTGGACGGCACTCCCGACGCCTGGGACGGCATCAATTCCCGGTACGCCATGTTCTTTGAGGGCCCCTGGTATCCCTTCTCCGAAAACATCGTTCCGGCCCTGATCCCCACCTATAATGGAGCCTCCGCTTCCGTAGTGGGCGGTGAAAACATCGTGATCTTCTCCGGCAGCCAGCAGCAGGAGGCCGCTTTCCGCTTCGTGCAGTTCATGCTCAGCGAAGAGGCGCAGCTGGAGCTTTTGAAGGTGGGCGTGATCCCGACCCTCAAGAGCCTGGTTGAAAACGAAGTGGTGACCAAGGACGCCAAGTGGAGCGTGTACATGAAGCAGCTGGAATCCGCCCAGAGCCGCATCCCCACCCCGCAGGCTTCCACCGTGGAGCAGCTGTGGAGCGACGCCATGAACATGATCTTCCTGGAAGGCGCGGACGTGCAGGAAACCCTGTCCTACACCGCTGCGGAAATTGACGCGGAACTGGCAAAGTAAAATCTGCCCGGCGCCGGGGATGAGCGATCATCCCCGGCCTTATCGACGTTTGGGAGGGATACGCATGAGCGCGCAGACAGCCGCCGTTCTTCATCGGGAAAAAAACGCCCTGCGAAAAAAGCGAATCAGAAATCTGCGCCCGGCAGCCTTCTTCGTGCTTCCCGGGCTCGTTTTGGCGTGCGTATTCGTGCTGTATCCCATGTATTTCAATATCCGGATCAGCTTTTCCAATTATCAGATCGTTCAGCGCAGCATGTCGTTTGTGGGGCTGCAAAACTATATCGCCCTGTTCACGGAACGGGGCGACCGGCTGCTGCTGGCGATCCGCAACAATTTTCTGTACGCCTTTGTGACCACGCCCTTCATCATCCTCTTTGGCCTGATCTTCGCGGTGATGGTCAATTCGCTGAAACGGGCGGGCGTATTCTTCCGCACCTGCTTTTATCTGCCGGTCATCACCAGCTGGGTGGTCGTCGGCAATGTGTTTGCCTACATGTTCAACGCGGGACAGGCCGGGCTGATGAACTATCTGCTCAAGGACGTGTTCGGCGTCCTGGACGCCTATGTGCCCTGGCTGCAGCGAACGTGGACGGCCAATCTGGTGATCTGGCTGCTGGGCATCTGGAAGAATATCGGCTGGGCCATGATTATTTATCTGGCTGGCCTGCAGGGCATTTCCAACGATCTGTACGAAGCCAGCAGCATCGAAGGCGCCAGCAAGGCGCAGCAATTCTGGTATATCACGGTGCCTTTGCTCAAAAGCACCACCTTTTATGTGCTTGTGAACATGGTGATCGGCGCGTTCGGCGTGTTCATCCAGGTCATGATGCTCACCGGCGGCAATCCGCGCGGCACCACCGGCGTGCTGCAATACCTGCTGTACGACAAAGCCTTCAATCTGTTTGAATTCGGCCAGGGCGCGGCCATCGGCATGATTACGGCGCTGCTGATCCTGGTTACCACAGTCGTCATGAACAGCGTGTTCAAAACGAAAGGGGGGAACGAAACGTGAAAGCGGTCAAACGCGGTATTTTCTGGATCGTTCTTTTGGCCGCCGTGGCTGTGTTCATTCTTCCCTTCCTGTTCATGGTCAGCAATTCCTTTGAGGAATTCAGCTATGTGCTGCCCACCCCGCCCCGCATTCTGCCCAGCCGGATCAATTTTTCGGCCTATGAGCATGTGCTGACGCAGTCCAACCTGCCTGAGGCCGCCTGGAACAGCGTGCTGATCACGCTTTGTACGGCCTTCTTTACCGTGCTTGTTTCCTCGCTTTCCGCCTATGGCTTCGCAAGGATCGATTTCTTTGGCCGGGAAACGCTGTTCAGGATCTATCTGGCCACCCTGATGCTGCCCGGCTTCCTGGGCATCATTCCGCAGTTTCTGGTGCTTCAATGGATCGGCCCCGGCGCAAGCGGCCTGATCGGAACGAAGGCGGGGCTGATCCTGCTGTATGTGGGCACAGGCGTGTGCGGGAACACCTTCTTTCTGCGGGGACACATGGCGGCGCTGCCCAAGGAGCTGGAGGAAGCGGTGCTGATCGACGGCGGCGGGCATTTCACCACCTTCTTTCGGGTGATGCTGCCGTTGGCGCTTCCCTCCATCAGCACCCTGGCGATTTTCTGCCTGCAGGGCACCTGGGAGGAATTTTTCTCCGCGAAAGTCATTTTGGGCGGCGTGCAGAGCAATATCACCCTGCCGGTGCTGATCCAATCGCTGAAAGGGGCCCACGCCACCCGCTGGGAGTGGATTTTTGCGGCCTCTATTCTGGCCCAGCTTCCTATGATCCTTTTGTTCGCCGTTTTCCAGAAACGGTTCGTTGTTTCCGGCTTGGCGGAAGGCTCCGTGAAAGCGTGACTGTGCCAACGATTTTGATGAAAGAAATCCTTGACGGGCGGGGATGCTTGGAGTATGATTTGGGTGACCGCCAAAAAAGAAATTTGGCATACTGCCGCACGCACGAGGGCTTCCCTGGAAGCGCCGGAAACGGTTTTATGAATGGAAACGCGAATGGTATTTGCCGGGAATCTGCGATTTTTCCCTTCAAACCTTGAAGCCATAAGGCTTCAGGGGTTTTCTTATGTCCGCGTTTGGACGGACGCTGGCAGAAGGGAACGGCGGGCGAAAAGCAACCGCGGGCTGAAAGCGCTGGCGGCGGCATAAAGGAGGAAAAAAAGATGGTGAAAATGGACGTATGGGGACAGGGCGCGCTGTTTGCTTTTTCCGGACTGGAAGGAAAAACGGGCTTTGATTCGCAGCTGGTGGGGACGCTGCTGGGGGATCACGCGGGCATCCATTTCCTGACGGCCCAGCCCTTCGAGCTCTATCTGGATACCACCGGCGTTTCCAACCTTGTGTGGGAAACCCTCGCTTCCGACGTGATTTTAGGGAAGGTGTGCATCCAGAACGAATGGAAGCGCTTCTGCGTCGCCTTCAAATCAAACGCCACGGTGGTGGGCGTCTGCCCGGCGGGGCGGCTGCGGCTGGTATTCGATTCCGGGGAAAAGGACCCGAACGTATCCCTGCATACGGTGGATACGGAGGACGGCTGCCGGTTCTGCCTGTCCCTGGAGGGGGATACGGCCTGCGGCGCGAAGGAAATCGACGCGATCCTGGAGGCGCGCAGGGCGTTTTTTGACCGCTTCCAGCCGAAGAACATGGACGAAGCCGTGGCGAAAACGTATCTCCACGCCGTATCCGTTATGAAATCCCAGGTTTATTCGCCGGAGGGGATTTTTCAGCGCCTCTGGACGACGCCCGAGAGGTATCCGCACAAAAAGCTCTGGCTGTGGGATTCCTGCTTTCACAGCTTAGGCAATCAGGTGATCAGCCAGCAGTTGGCCAAGGACAGCCTTCTTTCCCTGCTGGATACCCAGCTGCCGGACGGCATGATTCCCCACGCCGCGGACCCCAAAGGGCACAGCGCAATCACGCAGCCCCCCGTGATCGCCTGGGCCGTGGAAAAAATCGTGCGGCGCACGGGCGATACGGCCTTTGCCGCCCAATGCTACGACGCCCTGAGCAAGTACCTGCAATGGGATATGGATCACCGCAGAACGGAAGCCGGCCTTTTCTTCTGGCATATCAACAGGGATCAGGCAACCAACCGGTGCGACGAATCGGGCATGGACAACTGCTCCCGCTTTGACAACGTGGAGGAAATGGAGTGCATTGATTTTTCCTGCTTCATGAAAAGGGAAGCGGACGCCATGCATTCCCTGGCCAGCGTGCTCGGGAAAGCCGACGAGGCCGGAAAATGGGCCGCATACGCCCGGACGCTTTCCGATCTGATCAACGAACGCCTGTGGGACGAAGCCGACCAAACCTACTACGACTTTGAATTAAAGACGCAGAAGCTGCACCGTTTCCAATCCATCTGCTCCTTCATGCCCCTGTTCGCGGGCGTCTGCTCCGAACGGCAGAAGAAAGCGCTGGTTGCGTCCCTGAACAATCCCCGCACGTTCAAAGCGCCCTTTTCCATCCCGTCGATTTCGGCGGCCGATCCCACCTTCGGTACGGATATGTGGTGCGGCCCCGTATGGATCAACTATGTGTATCTCATCGCGGAAGGCTTGTACCGCTACGGGGAAAAGGAACTGGCGGACGCCATTGTGCGCAACACGGTGGAGGGCATCGCCAATGCCTATATGAACGACGGCGTGTTTTATGAGTATTACGACAGCCGGTGCGGGGTCGCGTCCCCCCGGCTGTACCGGAAAGGCGCGCCGGTGAGCCCCTATATCTGCTCCAGAAGGATCACCCAGACCATCCGCGATTACGGCTGGACGGCCACGCTCTACGCCGCTTTCGTGTACGAGCATCCGGAGCTTTTTGGAGCGTAAGGCCATGAAAGCCTGGTATCACCTGCCCGGTCTGTTTGAATTCTACGAATTATACCGCGTTTTTCTGCCCCTGTTCCGGGAACACCGGGAGTACTTTTACGACTGGTGCGATATCGGTTCCATTTACGGCGCGCCCGCCGACTGCCTTTGGGGCGGCGGGCGCGTCGGATTCGGGGAAGCGCGGGCGGAGGACGCGGCAAAGCTTACGCGGGCGTACGGCGTTTCCGCCCGGCTCACCCTCAGCAATTCTTTGCTCAGGGAAGAACACCTCTCAGACAAAAAATGCAACGCCCTGTGCGCCCTGTTTGAAAAGAACGGGGCGGCGCAGAGCGGCGTGATCCTCTGCTCGGACCTGCTGCTGGATTATATCCAAAAGCAATACCCCGGCTTCTATTTCGTTTCGTCCACCACAAAGGTGCTGACGGAATTCAGCCGGTTTGAGCGCGAATTGAACCGCCCGGAATTCCGCTATGTGGTGCCGGATTTCCGGCTGAATAAAGCGCACGGCCGACTGAACGGATTGACTGAAAACCAGAAGCGGAAAGTGGAATTTCTGTGCAACGAATGCTGCTGGTATGCCTGCCCCGACAGGAAAGCGTGCTATGAAAACGTCAGCCGGAAAAACTTGGGGGAGAGCTGCCCGGAGCACGTCTGCGTTTCGCCCTGGGCCGCAAGGGGCTACCGGTTTTCCGACGCCATGAAAAATCCGGGCTTCATCGGCCTGGAGGACATTCAAAAGGCGTATATGCCCAGCGGCTTTTCCCATTTTAAAATCGAAGGAAGAAGCCTGGGCAGCGCCATGATTCTGGAATTTCTGCTGTATTACATGACGAAGCCGGAATTTCAGCTGAACGTCCGGGAAGAAATCTACCTGGACAGCGCCCTGGATTTGTTCTGATACCGTAAACTAACAAATGAAGGAGGACGCATGCTCTCCCAGGCAGTACGCTATTTCACGCAGGAAGCCCGCTCCCTTGCCTGCATGTCGGTGG
>CACWWM010000061.1 GCA_902764565.1 uncultured Eubacteriales bacterium | reverse complement strand
CCCTGCGAACCCGAATCAACATCACGGAACCCATACGCCCCACATGTGCTCAGGGCGTCCGCGCAGGCCCAAAACGGCCAGCGGAATCGCGCCGAGAAATATATTTTGAAGGAGGAAACCACCATGACCATTACTTCTTTCAACCCCTGCATTATCACCAAGGACGCGGAATCTGTCATCGCCCTGTTCGAGGCCATGGGCTTTGAACGCAGCCACACCAAGACCGGCATCAACGACAAGGATATCACCAGCGTTCGCATGCGGTACACCGGCGAGGACGGCAAGGTGTTCCACGTGGACATCACCCAGGCCCCCGTGCCCAAGGACATCACCGCCATCCGCATGAACGTGCGCGATTTTGACGAAGCGTACAAAATGCTGGAAGAAAAGGGCTTCAAGAACGCCCAGGGCGACAAGATCACCAACACCAAGTCTTCCATCGCCACCATGATGGTTTCTCCCACCGGCTTTGCCTTCACCGTGGGCGAACACATCCGGGATCACGAGTAAAAAACACAGGGGGACGGTCTTCAGCGCGCTGAAGACCGTCCCCTCCGTGTACTGTGCAAATGTCATTCGTAAACGTAGTATCTGTTTTCGGGGTCGGCTTTTGCTTTATACAAAGCGGTATCGGCTTTTTTGAACAGCTCGGAATAATTCTTTTCCTGTCCGTGGAACATGGCGATGCCGATGCTGATGCTGATTTTCTGCCGTTCGTCCGGCAGGACAACGCTTTCCGACACGCCTGAAATGAGATCGTCGGCGATCTGGCGGGCGGTGTCCGGGTCGTCGGTATCCTTGATAAAAACGATGAATTCGTCCCCGCCGAAGCGGCCGACGATTTCTTTCTGCTGGGTAAATTTGCCGTCAAGAAAATGGCCGAGCTGAATAATCACCTGATCGCCCACGTCGTGGCCGTAGGTATCGTTGACGAATTTGAAACGGTCCACGTCCAGGATGAACAAAATTCCTTTGTCGTTGAAATGATCCGCTAAAAACTCGTTGATTTCCCGCGTCAGGGCGCCTTTATTCCTTATGCCGGTCAGTTCGTCCGTATTATACTGCAAATTGATCTTCCTGGTCAGAACGAATTCCCGGATGCGGATGGCGTTTGCGATGATATTCAGGAAGCTGCCGATAACCGTGTACGTGACCACGTTGTATAAATCGAGCAGCCAAACGTCGTGGGGCTTGATCCCGTGCATCCACACCAGGAACACAGCGGAGGCGGCGCTCAGCTCGATGGTCATGAAAAACGGTTTATCGATCATAAACATGGGCATCACCAGCAAAAAAGCGATGAATGCCGTGGCGTTGCTGTCCGGCCGGCTCTGGCTGAGAAAGCCCCCGAACAAAAACAGCAGGGACATGGTTAAATAAATCAGCAGCTGTCCGATCAGCGAATCCTTCTTCAGCTTGAAAAAGAGAAAAGTGGCAAAGACAGAATACAGGAGGCCCGCCAAATAAAAAATGCTGTTCGCTGCCGTGATATTGTCGAAAAAAGAAGTTACATACAAAAAGGCGAAAATCGCCGCGATCAAAAAATGCAGGATCTTCCAAACCTGAAAATTGGAAACGTAAGCGTCCTTTTTGAGTTTGTTGTATTCGTCTTTTTCAATTCCGCAATAGAAAAAATAATTCCGGATCGTCCTCATGAATGAAATACCAGCGCTTTCTGAATTGATCGTCGAAGAAAATCGGCATCCCGTTTTTCTTCGCGGGTGCCGAAAAAGCGTTTTCAGTCCCCCAGAAGCATGGTTCATAGACCATGACAAGAAAATTATAACCTATCCTGGACGCAAAGAAAAGGGGGCAGTTCCCAAATATCACAGATTATCTTTGATTTGGCCCTCCGGCTTCGGTTTTTCTTGCATTTTTCTTTTGTCCGCGCTATACTTTCGACGCGGCCGTGTTCAGCCGCGGAAAAGGTTCTTCATGGGTCAGCAGAAAAAACTGCTGGTTTTTTCATTTCCGGCGTCCCCCGGAGCAGCAGCGGAAAGAACACAGAAAACCGCCCCCTGTGTTCGGAGAAATTGACGAAGGATTGGTGATCAACGTGGAAAGCAGCGGCAGCACGCCGAAAAAGAGAGAATCCATCTTCCTGAACGAGCGCTTCATGGCGGCCATGTGCATCGTGGTGCTGGCCTCGGGCCTGGTTTCCCTGTATTTCTGCCTCCGGCAGGGGGAAACCTTCGAGCTGTTTGAGCTGCTGACGAAGCTTGTGACGGCGGCGGCCATGTATCAGGCGTACCGGTTTTATAAATGGGACGTGGTAAAGGGCCTCATGGGCGGGGTGCTGTTCTGCCTGATGTATCAGGAGGCGTATCTGGTGCTTGCCCGGCTGTGGGGCGAAAAGGATTTCGACGCCTATCTGGTGGCGGGCGTGCAGGGAAGCCTGTATTTGGCGGCTGCGGGCATGACGTTCCTCATGACCGTGATCATCGCCATCAATCATTTTTTCATCAACTATTCCTCCCACGGCAATCCCAAGAACGTGATCCTCAACCGCATGGCGCTCATTGTGAAGTTCGCGGTGTATCTTCTGCTCTTCGCGGCCAACAGCCAGCTGGGCTTTTCCTCCTTCGTGCTGTGGAAAAACGCTTTGCAGTACCTGACGGACATCGCGGTTTTGCTGCTGCTGGTCAGCGTGGAATCCCAGTTCGATTCGTTCAACGTGCTGCGCCGGGAGCTTTGGCAGGACAAACGGAAAAGGGGGAAAGACAAATGAGCGTCAGGGAGCGTCTTTCCGGAATCTGGCTGATGGCCACCACCCTGCTGTCCCTGTTTGCGTACACGATCTATTTTGTGGCCCAGATGTGGCTGAACGTCCTGCACGCAGCGTTCCTGATCCTGGCGGTCTTGCAGGTCGCGGCGCTGATCCTTTACCTGTGGGGCCCCGAAAAACTGAAATCCTGGCCCATGAAGGCGCTGTACCGCCTGCTGTACGCTTCCTCCCTGTTCGTGATTCCCGCGTTCGCTTTTATTTTCATGGGCCTGATTTCCCAATACCATGTCCGCATCCCGGACAGCATACCCGCCGCGTCCATGCCCGCGGAACAGCTTCTGCCCAAGGAGCAGACCGTGATTTACGATACCGGCACGGTGTACGTGATCTTTCCGGAATATGCCTCCGTAAGCCTTGCGTGTGAAAACCGCCCGTCCAAATCTGACGCCTCCATTACCTGGTGCAGCGGTGCGGCCTTCCAGCACGACATCAGCCTGGGCTTTACCCAGGAAAACATCGAGGGCGACCACGCGGTGAACGGCACGCTCTACGAAAGCCCCTACAACAAGAGCAGTTACGCGGCTTTCGTTTTTGCCGACGGCCAATTTTCCTTTGCGTTTGACAATCCCACCCAGGCCGTGAAAGCGGCTGCCCAGGCGGGCGGCAGCGGGTTCATGCAGTTCGGCCTGATCCGGGATGGGGAAATCGTCATGAGCATCGACAGGCCCAGGGCCCGCTGCTACCGGACGCTGGCGGAGCTGAACGGCCATCTGTGCATCATCGATTCCGTCAACATGCTGCATTTTGACGCGTTTTTGGCGGAGCTGCTTCGCCTGGGGGTGACCAACGCCCTGTATATGGACATGGGCGCGGGCTGGAATTATTCGTGGTACAGGAGCGCTGCGGGCAATGTGGTAACGCTCTTTGGCCTTCCGGTTCCCTGGTCGCACAACTGGATCGTGTTTCAAAAATAGGCCGGCTGCCGTCAGGTGATTGACGGAAGGAAGAAAGATCGTTTATAATTGAGCATACAGGAACGATTTATCATTGCGCCGGTTCGGCTATCACATTGCATCCAATCAACAGAGGAGGGAAAACACATGTTGTATCCTAAAATCGGCATTCGCCCCGTCATCGACGGCCGCTGGGGCGGCATCCGGGAGAGCCTGGAAGACCAGACCATGGGCCTGGCCTCCGCCGCCAAGGAACTGATCGAAACCCTGCGCTACCCGGACGGCACCCCCGTTCAGGCGGTGATTTCCCCCTGCACCATCGGTGGCGGCGCTGAATCGGCCAAGTGCGAAGAATTCTTCTCCACCCAGAATGTGGTGGCTACCCTCACCGTGACCCCCTGCTGGTGCTACGGCATGGAAACCTTCGATATGAACCCCACCACCGTCAAGGCGGTATGGGGCTTCAACGGCACCGAGCGCCCCGGTGCGGTGTATTTAGCCGCCGTGCTGGCCGCCTACGCCCAGAAGGGCCTGCCCGCGTTCTCCATTTACGGCCATGACGTGCAGGATTTGGGCGACCGCACCGTGCCGCAGGACGTGAAGGAAAAAATCCTGCTGTTCGCCCGCTGCGCCGTGGCCGTGGGCTGGATGAAAAATAAAGCCTACGTCAACATCGGCGGCGTAGCCATGGGCATCATGGGCTCCTTCTGCGATACCCAGGTGATGCAGAAATATCTGGGCATCCGGGCGGAATGGGTGGACATGACGGAGCTGCTGCGCCGCATCACCCTGGAAATTTATGACCCCAAGGAATATGAAAAGGCCCTTCAATGGATCAAAAAGAACTGCAAGGAGGGCTTCGACTGCAACGCCGGGAAGGATTTGCCCGAAATCGTCACCCGCAGCAAGCACATCCCCGCGGACAAGGACTGGGAATTCATCGCCAAGCTCACCTGCATCGTCAAGGATATTCTGTTTGGCAATCCCGTGCTGGACGGCATGGGCTGGCATGAGGAAGCCCTGGGCAAAAACGCCGTGGCGGGCGGCTTCCAGGGCCAGCGCCAGTGGACGGACTGGCTGCCCAACGGCGATTTTACCGAAGCCATCATGGCCTCCACCTTCGACTGGAACGGCCCCAAGCAGCCCACGGCCTTTGCCACAGAAAACGATACCATGAACGGCGTTTCGATGCTGCTGGGCACCCTGGTGTCCAATACCGCCCCCTGCTTCCACGACGTGCGCACCTATTGGAGCCCCGAAGCGGTGAAGCGCGTCACCGGCTGGCAGGCTACGGGCGCGGCGGAGAACGGCTTCATCCACCTGATCAATTCCGGCGCCACCGCCCTGGACTGCACCGGCGCGGCGGGGGGTAAAATGAAGCCCTTCTGGGAAATGACCGAAAAGGATATGGACGCCTGCCTCAAGGCCACCGACTGGTGCCGGGCCAATTATCAGTATTTCCGGGGCGGCGGCTTCTCCAGCCATTTCAGGACCCAGGCCGAAATGCCCGTGACCATGCTGCGCCTGAACATCGTGGAGGGCGTGGGCCTGGTGATGCAGATTGCCGAGGGCAAAACCGTTTTGCTGCCCGACAGCGTGCATGACGCTTTGGATCAGCGCACCGACCCCACCTGGCCCACCACCTGGTTTGCTCCCCGGCTCACGGGCGAAGGCGCGTTCCGGGATGTGTATTCCGTCATGGCCAACTGGGGCGCCAATCACGGCGTCACCGTGTACGGCCACGTGGGCGCGGAGCTGATTACCTTGGCCTCCATGCTGCGCATCCCCGTCACCATGCATAACGTAGCCCCCGAAAAAGTGTACCGCCCCCATGCCTGGGCCGCTTTCGGCACCCAGGACACCCAGGCCGCCGATTACGCCGCCTGCAAACATTACGGGCCGCTGTACGGAAAGCTGTAACAGATTCATGGAACCAAAAGAACGCAAAAAGGGCGGGTTTTCCCGCTTCTCCCTGTTTTCGGTGAGAAACAGGCTGTCGCCCGTCCAGTACGAGGATGAACTGACCCTGCATCTGAAAAAGGAAGAGCTGTTTGACCGCCACGTGCTTCTGCCCCACGCGGAGCTGAACGACATCGTGTACAAAGCGGTGGATCAGTTCACGGATCGGTACAGCGGCGACCGTCTGACCCTGACGATCTTCAGCGACGCGGTCACCGAGTCCATGCAGCACACCTTCCGGGAAGTGTACTTTTCCCATTATGAAGACGAGTACAGAAAAGTGACGCTGTACCTGTACCGCCGGTACAACCGGGTGATCCTGCTGCTGATTTCCAGCCTGATCGCGTACTACGCCGTGACGTTCCTGAATACGCAGGTGGGCCAGGCCTCCTATCTGCTGAATGTGATCAGCAACATCGGCGTTTTCTGCATTTGGGAAATGGGCAACACCCATTTCACCCGGCAGGAAGCCTCGGTGGAAAGAAAAAAGATCATCCGCGCCCGCGACGCGGAGATCATATTCCAGGAAAAGCGGAACAAAAACACGGCGGACAGGAACGAATAAACGGCAGGCATCCAAAAAGGAGGATTTTATGCGGGAAATCACCACCAGCGTGCAGATCGTGCTGCCCCAGCACTGCAACGGTTATGCCCGGCCCCGCCTGTTCGGCGGCCAGTTGATGGCCTGGATCGACATTACCGGCGCGGTGGCGGCCCGGCGGTACACTTGCCGCCCCGTGACCACCGTGTGCGTGGATAACCTGAATTTCATCGGCCCCGCCTACCTGAACGACACCGTGGTGCAGGAGGCGCGGATCACCTGGACGGGCCGCACGTCCCTGGAGGTGCGGGTGGACAGCTTCGTGGAGAACCTGGACCGCAAGCGCACCCTGGTGAACCGGGCCTACGCCGTGTTCGTGGCCCTGGACGACGAGGATAAGCCCGTGCCCGTTCCTCCCTTCCAGCCCGAGAGCGAGGAAGAAAAGCAGGAATACGCCGCCGCCCTGGCCCGGCGGAAGATCAGGCTGCAAAGATAATACTATTGCTTACTGGGGGAAACCGCTCTTTGGTGCTAATTTCAGTCAATTTTCAAAGCAAAAGAAAAGCAGGCTTAAGGGCCGTCTTTTGACGGCCCTGAGCAGCAGTAATGGCAAGGTTCGCAGAACCAGATCTGATCGGTAATCAGCGGATACCGACCCCCACAGCCTCGGGGCTGGCGCAGAACCCCACTGCGTTGATGGGCGTCAGCTCATTGTCATCCACGCGGAACACGTGCCAGACTGTGCCACTGCCGGCTGGCACGATAAACGAACCGATCTCCGCGTTCCCCCGGTAGACCGTCACTTTGGCTCCGGAATTGCCCATCCAGTTGGATATGCTGCTTCCGCGGTTGGTATAGTCGTGAATGCTGTATACATAGCTTTCACCGGGGTAAGCAATAAAGTGGATGGTCTCGGGACCATAGGAAGTGGTGTCGTCCCATTCCAGAAGGGCGTCGCCGCCGTCAGCCTGCAGATGATAATACGCAACGTGGTAATTGCTGCCGGATTTTGATGCGCCGTTCAGGTGGGAATCCAGATCGTAGGGGTATTCTCCCCAAGTGAGCACCACGCGGTACTCGTTGTATGCCATCAGGCGGCTCATTGGGATGGTCAGATCGTTTTTGCCGGCCCTGACCGTAACGTCTCCTTCGGCGGGAATGTAGCCGTCAAGCTGTGCTGAATAATGATATGTACCGCTGTCGAGCGAATAGAAGAATTTGCCCTGAGCGTTGGTGACGAAAGTCAGGCCGTTTATGGTGACGGGCACGCCGCTGAGGCGGATGCCGGGGTTAGAGGCGTTCACGACTGTACCGATCACTACGCTGAAGTCATCGCCGAGACGGCACTGCTTGAGCGCGGACAGGCTTAAATACATGGCGGGACGGACACCGTTATCATTGGATGTGGTATAGTTCCCGCCGCGGTTGCTGCCGCCGTATACTTTGCCGCCGCGTCCGACAAATTGGTTTTTGTAACCATCATTGCTCTTGTCCATGCGCACCCACCAGCAGCCGTGATCATCCTTCACGCTGACACTGGGGGATATGTAATACCGCGCGTAGTCGGAAACCTCACAGCCGTTCTGATCCAGCTTGTATTTTTTTATCTGTTTTTCGTCAAGCATCGTCACGGTATCCGTCGCTCCGGCTACCGATGTAGGCAGGATGCATTCCTGCTCCTCCATGGACAGGGCTGAATACGCGAAATCCCACATCAGCCAGCTCCGGATATAGCTGTCTTTCCAGGACACGGCGGCCCGGGTGGGATGATAAAGGATGCAATCCAGCGCTTTGCTGGAAATCACGAGCACCATATCCTTGCTTTCGTTCACCTCAAGCACGGTCCATTCGATGCGCTCCCGTCTGTCGAAATTGCCGTCCTGTTCGTACCAGCCCATCAGGAATTTGTCACCCACCCGGGGCGTTTGGTCAATGATGGGCTGACCGGTCAGGCCATCGCTCGTGTCTGCACCGCCGTCTGCTGCGGAAGCAGTATATTCGACGGTTTCGGGCAGAAGGGCGTTTTCCTGCTTCTCGCTCGTCCAATTTACACTGCTGACCATCAGCAAATAGGGGCTGGAACCGCCTGCGTCCTCTTTCCAGTAGATCGTTTCTCCGGTCAGCACACCGCCGATGGTCTGCGTGACAATCCCGCTGTTTTTCTGATAGCGCAGTTGATCGGTCTGCTGCAGGTCTTCCAGGTCGCCTTCCGCACGGTATATGTAAATCGTCAGCGCACTTGTCTGCAATTGGTCGGTATCCACTGAGAAACTGTACTCGCCGGAAACAGGCGCGACGAGCCGCGCCCAACCGCCGCTTTTGGGCGTGACGGACATCACCTGGTTAAGATCAGTATCCTTCACCAGATAGCCGCGCTGCGCATTTCCGCTGCCCAACGCGGTATAACTGAGCGCCGGTGTGTTCCAATCGGCAAGCACCGGATTAGCAGGGCTTTCTGCAGAAGCAGTGGCAAGCAGGGCGAATTGAATTACAAACAAAATCAACAGTCGAATCCTTGCTGTCATAGACGCAACCTCACTTTTCTATTGTACTTGATTCGGTGAAATCGAAATCGGCTACAGATAGTATAATTTCTTTTCCAAGCGCTGTCAAGCTTTTGCTTGATAAGGCTCAGGGCTTACAATTGGCGGCCGCGCGGGGATCGCGTCTTAATGGGTAAGCTGATTCGACCCATAAGACGAACAAGGAGAACCGTCCGGGACCCCTGTGCTGAACAGCGTGCAGCCGGAGGCTTTGAAATAGGCGATGCGTTCCCGGATGTCATCCGGGGTGACGGCGAAATAAGCCGCTAAGCAGTCCACGCAGTAGAAGGACGCGGCGCCCCGGTTGATGAGCTTTTTGGTTACGGCCACCTCGTCGGCGGAGAGGGAGCAGCCGCAATTGACGCAGG
>CACWWM010000060.1 GCA_902764565.1 uncultured Eubacteriales bacterium | reverse complement strand
GGAGGGCATGGCGAGGTGCCGGGCTACATCCACCCAGTCTCCCCCCACGCCGGGGGTGTACATGCCGCTGGAGGGCAGCCAGCCCAGGCGCACGGTGAAGAAATACACGAAAATCAGGGCCATGAAAAAGCCGGGCACGCTGCTGAACAGGAAAGATAAGGACACCACCGCGTAGTCCCGCTTCTGATACCGATGCACGGCGCTGTAAATGCCGCCGGGAATGGCGATGAGCAGGCCCAGCACCATGGAAACGCCCATGAGCAGCAGGGTGGGGCCAAGGTGGCTTCCGATGATTTCCGCCACCGGCTGGCCGCTTTTGTAGGCATAGCCCAAATTGCCGTGCAGCACCTCCGTCAGCCAGTTCCAATACTGCACGTAAATGGGCTGATCCAGGCCCCATTGGGCGGCCCGGGCTGCTACCGTGCCTTCGGTTACGCGGGGGCCCACCATCATATCCAGCGGACTGCCCGCCAGGGACATGAGGGCGTAATCCAATATGGTGATGCCCAGCAGCACGGGCACGGCCAGCAGCAGTTTTTTCAGGATGTACTTCCACATGATTTCAGTCCTCCCATGCCCGATGGCAGACGGAAAGATGGGTTTCATCCCCCGGTACAGCGGTCATTTCGCCCCGGAAGCGCAGGCAGTCTTCCGCTTTGTAAGGGCACCGGGCGTACAAGGGACAGGCCCCGGTGGGCGGTTCCTCGTCCACTTCCCCCGAAAGAGACACGCGATTGCGCCCCCGGAGTGCGTAGTCCGCCACCGGCGCGGCGTCCAGCAGGGCGCGGGTGTAGGGGTGGGCGGGATGATCGAACAGGGCGTCCGATCCGCCCATTTCCACGATCCTGCCCCGGTACATCACCGCGATGCGGGAGCTCAGATAATGCACCGCGCCCAGGCCGTGGCCGATGAACAGATAGGTCAGGTTCAGCTTTTCCTGCAAATCCCGCAGAAGGTTCAAAATTTGAGCCTGCACCGACACGTCCAGGGCCGACACCGGCTCGTCCAGTACGATCACGTCCGGATTGAGCGACAGGGCCTTGGCGATGCAGATTCTTTGCCGCTGGCCCCCGGAAAACTCGTGGGGATAGCGGTTTTTCATTTCCACAGGCAATCCGACAAAAGAAAGCAGTTCTTCTATCCGGGCGTCGATTTCCTTGGCGCTGCCCAAACGGTGGTACTGCATGGGTTCCCGGATCAAATCCCCCACCCGTTTCCGGGGGTTCAGGGACGATCCGCTGTCCTGGAACACCATCTGGAACCGGGGCCGCAGGGCGCGGCGCTGGGCTTCGGGCAGATCGTCCGTGCGTTTTCCCTGAAAATACACTTCCCCGGCGGTCGGCTTTTCCAGGCACATGAGCAGCCGGGCCACGGTGGATTTCCCGCAGCCGCTTTCCCCCACGACGCCGAAGGTCTCGCCGGGATACACGGAAAAGGACACGTCCCGCACGGCGGAAAAGGTTTTGGCGAACAGGCTGTTTTCCCCGGATACCTTATAGTTTTTGCACAGATTCCGGGCTTCCAGAACCGGCGTTTCCCTCATACCCCGTTTCCTCCTTCCTCCCACCGGCAGCGGGACAGATGGCCCGGCGCGATTTCCGTCATGCGCCCGTCGTCCTTCCAGGGGCAGCTTTCCCCGTGGGGACAGCGGGGCGCAAAGCGGCAGCCCGTCATATCGCCGTACACCTGGGGCACGAAGCCGGGAATGGCGTACAGCCGCCGGGCCTTATCGTCGTGGAGCCCCGGCACCGCCTGCATGAGGGCGCGGGTGTAGGCGTGGGCCGGGCGGGTGAGCAGGGTTTCCGCGTCCGCTTCCTCCACGCACTGGCCCGCGTACATCACCGCCACCCGATCCGCCATTTCCGCCACGATGCCGATGTCGTGGGTGATCAGCAGCACGGCCATGCCCGTTTCTTCCCGCAGGGAGCGCAGCAGTTCCATGATCTGGCATTGAATGGTCACGTCCAGGGCGGTGGTGGGTTCGTCGGCAATCAATAATTTGGGCTTGCAGGACAGGGCCATGGCGATCATCACCCGCTGGCGCATGCCCCCGGAGCACATGTGGGGATATTTTTTCATCATGCCCTCCGCGTCCCGGATGCCGGTGCGCTTAAGCAGCCGCACGCTTTCCTGCTGCGCCTGCTCTTTGGTATACCCCAAATGGCGGCGCATGCCCTCCGTCATCTGACTGCCGATGGTCAGCACCGGGTTCAGGCTGTACATGATGTCCTGAAAGATCATGGCGATTTCCTTGCCCCGGATCATGTCCAGCTCCGCCGGGCACAGGGAAAGCAGGTTCTTGCCTTCAAACAGGATTTCGCCCCCGGTGATTTTCCCCTGCCGGGCCAGCAGTCCCAGGATAGAAAGGGCCGTCACGCTTTTCCCGCTGCCGCTTTCCCCCACCAGGGTCACGATCTCCCCCGCGTTTACATCAAAAGAAACGCCGCTGACGGCGGGCGTCATTTTTTTTCCATTGCGGAAGGATATTTCCAAATCGCGGATGCTCAGCAGCGCGGGCATGGGGCACCTCCTGAAAAAATGAACATTTATTTCTCTAATTGATCTCAATCCAGATTCCAGTATCGTGAATAGAAGCACCTTCCACATCTTTATAATAATGTTGTGCTTCCTGATTATTTGCCATCAACGCAATCAACACCCCAACGCCTTGTTGTTTGCATTCAGCTCTTAATGCCTTCAACAACGCTTGGGCAACTTGATGATGCCTTTCGCTTTTCAGCACGCATATCCAATCCAGATATGCACTATAACAGGACGCATCGCTTCTGCTGCTGATTAAGGAAGCGTCGATCCTGCCAATTACTTTGCCTTCCTTCAGGGCAATAAAGGATATGGCCGTATTGAATCGGGGATCATCAAAACTCCGTTCCAATTGTTTTGCATATGTTTCATCAGGTTCCCAGTAATATGTATCCGGTTCCTGTCTTCTCAGCTCCCATTCAAAATCAATTACTTTCGGAATATCATCTATTTCCAGTTTCTTGATTTCAAACATATCTTGCTCCTGCAAACCACAGTTTGCCTGAAAAGTATAACGCTTTCTCATTGCTTCCCAATCAATTCGGTGGCCGCGATTTCCCGCGTGGGCCAGAAAGCGCACAGGTGCAGCCTTGTGATGTTTGCGATGAAGGGAGAAAAATGCTTCACCAGCACGGGCAGCGCGGCGCAGACCGCCCCCGGTTCGTCGATCAAAAGGGTGGCATGCGGCGTCCAGGGGTATTGGGATGGATATTTTTCGCAGGCCAAATGCAGCGCGTCCAGCTCCGGGTTTCTTTCCGGCGCGCAGAACAGCACCCTGCCGCCCGCGAACAGGCCCATATGGCTGATATGCACCGGAAACGCAGAAAAAGCCGCCCCGGCTTTCCGCATGATTTCTACCGCTTCCTGTTCTTTGTCGAGGGGAAACGTAGCTAAACTGATATGGTAAGGCAGCCCCGGCGTTTGCTTTCCGGTGAAGCCCGCTTCCCGCAAAGCGCCGTACCATGCGGCCATGCGGGCCTGAGCGCCGCCGTCCAGATCCGCCATCAAGGTCAAAAATTCTTCCGCCATCTTCCCTCCGGATAAATGCCATTCAGGGGCCGCCGCCGAAACGCCGACAGCGGCCCCTGAACATAGAGTGTGTTTTATTTGATATCCCAGTTCTGCACATCGATGAAGGTGCCGAACACGTTGGGGGTCACGCCGGTCAGGCGGTCGTTTACCGCGCCCAGGGTGGCGATGACCCAGCCGGAGATCATGGCCACGTCTTCCTGCATGGCCTTGTCCACGATCAGGTATTGGGCGGCGATGGCGTCCACGTCGGTCAGCTCCTGGCTCAGGTTCAGGGCCTCGTTGGTTTCATCGGTGGCGTAGCCCGTCCAGCTTCCCTTGCCGCCCAGCAGCCAGGCCACGTCGGTGTAGGGGTCCACGGGGGCGTAGGTGTATTCCACGCTCATGATATCGTGCTCGCCGTTTTCAGCCGCTTCCATGAGGGCGGCCAGGCTGACGGTGCGGATATCGATGTGCAGGCCCATTTCCTCAAACATGGCGGCGTAATATTCCACAGCCTGGTTGAAGGTGCTTTCGGCAGAATTGACGTACCAGGTCAGGCTGGTTTCCGCCCCGTCGGCCTTGGCTTCGGCGATCAGGGCGGCGGCCTTTTCGGGGTCGTAGGCGGTCACGCCCAGCTCCGCGCTGTAATAGGGGGAGGCGGACACCAGGAAGCCGTCGATCACTTCGCCGTTGCCGTTCAGCAGGGCTTCAAACATGCTCTGCCGATCCATGCCGTACAGCAGCGCCTGACGGATGCGCGCGTCGGTCACCTTTGCGGTGTTGATGAAAATGGATTCGTTGGTGATGGGAGTGCCGGTGACGGCGGTCACGCCCGGCAGGGCGCGCACGGCGTCATAATCCTCTACGGGGATGGAGCCCATGGTCTGCTGCACCAGGTCGATTTCCCCGCTGCGCAGGCCCGCCAGCATCTGGGCGGCGGCCACCACGTTGATGTTCAGGTACTTGATTTTCGGCGCGCCCAGGAAATAATCCGGGTTGGCCTGATAGTGGACGTAGTGCTGCAAGTCCGCTTCGGTGATGAAGTAAGGGCCGGAGATCACGTCGGGCTTATTGAACCAGGCGTAGGTGAGCAGTTCTTCCCGGGGCACGTCCTTCAGCACGTGCTCGGGCAGGGGGAACAGATAGCGGCCAAAGTTGTTTTCAAAGGTGTACAGGGCGGTGGGCCATTTCATGGTGATGGCGAGGGTCTTTTCATCGATCACCTGCACGCCGCCGATCTCGTTGGCGCCGGATTCGATGAAGCCGTCGTCGTCGGTGCCCTCCACCGAGTACAGGGGCAGGGCCACGTTGGCGGACACGGGATCGGCGCCCAGCACCAGGGTAAAGGCCACGTCGTTTGCGGTGACGGGCTGGCCGTCGCTCCACTTGGCGGCGTCCTGGAGCTTGATGGTGAAGGTCAGGTTATCTTCGGTGGTGATGCTTTCCGCCAGCAGGGGCACAAATTCCAATTCGGCGTTCAGCTCCACCAGCGGCAGGAACACCAGGGACACCGCGTATTTCACGATCTCCGTGTTGTCGCAGGCCATGGGGTTCAGGGTGGTCAGGGTGCCGGTGACGCCGATGTTTACGGATTTTTCATCCTCGGCGGCGGCCAGCCCGGTCAAAGAAAGCAGCAGGGCAAAAACGAGCGCCAGAGAAACCAGTTTCTTCATGGGTCTTACCTCCTTCGGCAATGCTTTTAGAAAAAAGGGAGCGCCCGGCGCGCGGGTGCCCCGAAATACCATCGGGCAAAAGCCCGATTTCTTCATGCGCATGATAGCATGAAATACCCATTCAGTCAATAGGTTTTGATGTATTGGGATTGTTTCTGCAATACGGACAGTTTTATTTCCGGGCCCCTTCCGAGAAAGGCGGCAAATAAGATAGCTTCGCCGAAAGCGTGTTTTCCCTTTCGGCTTTCTTGGAAAGGGGGCTGGGGAAAACCATTCTTTGGAGGCCAAAGAATGGTTTTCCCCAGTTCCGTTCATTGTGTTATTATTCCACCCACACTTCCACCTGGGTGGCTTCGTCGGTTTTGGGCACGGCCACGGTCTGGCCCTGGATGGGCTTTCCGTTCACGCTCACGCGCACCTTGCCCTTTTCGCCGCCGGCGATATTGTGAATCACGATATCGAAATCGCGGCCCCGGAAGGAGCGGTGCACCTTCACTTCGGGCAGGCAGGCGGGCAGGCAGGGGTCGATTTTCAGGCCGTCAAAATCGGGCTTGACGCCCAAAATATCCTGACTGGCGGCCACGAAATTCCAGGCGGCGGTGCCGGTGAGCCAGCTGTTGCGGGCTTCGCCGGGCAGGGGCGCTTCCTTGCCGTTGACGGTCTGGGCGTACACGTAGGGCTCGGTGCGGTGCAGCTTCTGATCCTCCACCCAGGCGGGGGCGATGCGGGTGTACAGGTCGAAGGCCTTGTCCCCGTGGCCCAGCTTGGTCTGGGCGATCATGATCCAGGGGTTGTTGTGGCAGAACACGGAGCCGTTTTCCTTGAAGCCCTGGGGATAGCTGCTCACTTCGCCCAGTTCCAAATGATACTTGCTGTAAGCGGGCCACAGGATCACCACGCCGTACTTGAACAGCAGGTATTTTTCCGTGGCGTCCATGGCCTTCTGGGCCATGCCGTTGTTCAGGCCGATGCCCGCCATCACGCACATGCCCTGGGGCTCGATGAAGATTTTGCCTTCCTCGTTTTCATTGCTGCCCACTTTATGGGAGTAAGCGTCGTAGGCCCGCAGGAACCATTCGCCGTCCCAGCCGTTCTTTTCCACGGCCTCGGTCATGGCCCGCTTTTCCCCGCGCACGAAAGCGGCCTCGGTATGGTCGCCGCAGCGCTCCAGCAGGTCGGCGTAATCGTCCGCCACGCCCACGTACATGCCCGCGATGAACACGCTTTCCGCCACGGGGCCTTCGGAGGGGCCGGTGGTCTGGAAGCTCTCGCCGGGATGCTCGGAGAAACAGTTCAGGTTCAGGCAGTCGTTCCAGTCCGCCCGGCCGATGAGGGGCAGGCCGTGGGGGCCCTTATGGTTGGCGATATAGCGGAAGGAACGGCGCAGATGCTCCAGCAGGGTCTGGGCCTGGGAGGGGTCGTTGTCGAAATCCACCATCTCGTCCAGGATGCCGAAATCGCCGGTTTCTTTGATATAGGCGTTCACGCCGAAGATCAGCCACAGGGGATCGTCATTGAAGCCGCTGCCCACGTCCATGTTGCCGCGCTTGGTGAGGGGCTGGTACTGGTGGTAGGCGCTGCCGTCCGGGAACTGGGTGGAGGCGATGTCCAGGATGCGCTGGCGGGCGCGTTCGGGAATCAGGTGCACGAAGCCCAGCAGATCCTGGCTGCAATCGCGGAAGCCCATGCCGCGCCCGATGCCGCTTTCAAAGTAGGAGGCGGAACGGCTCATGTTGAACGTGACCATGCACTGGTACTGGTTCCACATGTTCACCTGACGGTCGAACTTCTCGTTGCCGCTTTGGATGCTGAACTTGCCGAGCAGCTTGTCCCAATGGGCTTTCAATTCCGCCAGGGCCGCTTCAAACTGCGCGTCGGTCTGGAAATCATTGAGCAGCTTGTGGGCCGGTTCCTTGTTGATGACCTCGTGGGCCACGAACTTCTGATCGTCGGGATTCTCGCAGTAGCCCAGCACGAAAATAAAGGAAACGCTTTCGCCGGGCTTCAGCTCCCGCTTGATGCAATGGCTGCCGATAGGAGCCCAGCCGTGGGCCACGGAATTGCGGGGCTTGTCCTCCAGCACGGCGTCGGGCCTGCCGAAGCCGTTATACAGGCCCAGGAAGGATTCCCGGTCGGTGTCGAAGCCGTCCACGGGGGCGTTCACGGCGTACACGGCGTAATGGTTGCGGCGCTCCCGGTATTCGGTTTTGTGGTACTGCACCGCGCCGTCCTTTTCAAGCTCGAATTCCGCCAGGGCGAAATTCCGCTGGAAGTTGGTGCTGTCGTCCTGGGCGTTCCACAGGCAGAATTCCACGAAGCTGTACAGGGACACTTTCTTGGCTTCCCCGCTTTCGTTGGTCAGCTCCAGCCGGGTCACTTCGGCGGTCTTGCCCCGGGGCACCATGATCGTCTGCTTCGCTTTCAGGCCATTCTTTTTGCCCTCGATCACGGTATAGCCCGTGCCTACCCGGCACTCGTAGCTGTCCAGCGCCGTTTGGGTGGGCTGCCAGCCGGGGTTCCACACGGTGCCCTCGTCGTTGATATAGAAATAATGTCCGCCCGCGTCGGTGGGCACGTTGTTGTAACGGTAACGGGTCAGGCGCAGCAGCCGGGCGTCCTTATAGAAGCTGTAGCCGCCGGACGTGCAGCTCACCAGAGAGAAAAAATCCTCGCTGCCCAGATAGTTGATCCAGGGATAGGGGGTGTCGGGCCGGGTGATCACATACTCCCGGTGCGCATCGTCGAAATAACCGTACTGCATGGCGAAACCTCTCCTTTTTCCGTGGTATTCCGGATGCAACTTTATCACTGAAAAGGGTGTTTGTCAACCAAAGAAGCGGAAAGAAAACAATTCCAACCGGGGCTTTGCCCCGCACCCCACCAGGATACTGAGTACCCTGGACCCGCAAACGCGGATGTTTCTTGTTTCGGCGAAAAAAATGTATCCCGCCGTTGCTCGAAGAACGGCCCGGATCGACGGCCTTGTGCTTCTGGCCCGGCCGCTGAAAGCGGCCATCCCGGATGCAAAGCATCCGGGGAAAGCCAGAAACCTGCAAAATTTCATATCCCCCAGCGACAGGCGGAGATTGTTTGCTTTTCCCATTCAATTCATTTCGCCTATCGGTGTCCAGAGGACGAAGTCCTTTGGTTCAGGGGTTCAGGGGACTGAAGAAGTCCCCTGCTTCGTATCGTCTTTTTTCCTTCTCGGTCAGGTCGGCGGTTTTCAGCAGGTCGGGCCTTCTTTGGGCGGTGGCGATAATGGCCTGTTCCCGCCGCCAGGCGGCGATTTTGGCGTGGTCGCCGTTGAGAAGCACGTCGGGCACGTCCATGCCCTCGAAGGTGCGGGGGCGGGTATACTGGGGGTATTCCAGCAGGCCCGCGTCGGAAAAGCTCTCGTCCCGGGGGCTTTCCTCGCTGCCCAGCACGCCGGGAACCAGGCGCGCCACGCAGTCGGCCAGCACCATGGCCCCCAATTCGCCCCCGGTGAGCACGTAATCCCCGATGGACACTTCCATGTCGATGTACTTGTCCAGCGCCCGCTGATCCACGCCCTCATAGTGGCCGCAAAGCAGGATCAGGTGCTGTTCCTTGGATAGCTCCTGGGCCAGCTTCTGGGTCAGGGGCACGCCCCGGGGGGAAAGATAAATGCGCTTCACCGGCGCTTCTTCGCGGGGTTCCAGGTTGGACAGGCAGGGCACGCCCCGCTTTTCGCACACCGCCCGCATGCAGTCCGCGATGGGCTGGGCCATCATCAGCATGCCCGCCCCGCCGCCGAAGGGGTAATCGTCGGAATCGTCGGTGTTCTTATGCTTGGATAAGGAAAAGGGCCGGATGTCCGTCGCTTCAATGGCAATCAGGCCCTGCTGCCGGGCGCGGCCCAAAATGCTGGCGTTCAGCACGCTGTCAAACATTTCGGGGAAAATGGTCAGAATGTCGATGGTCATGCCTGCGTTTCCTCTTATTTCGTAATCGTATCGTTCCAGCTTTATTGAGCGTTTTATGTCAGTTGGAGAACGCTGGGGCCTCCGCGGCCCCAGACCCCGCGCCAGGGAAATGATTTCCCTGGACCCTCACAAACGGATATTGCTTGCCGTCGTTATGCTTCTGGCCCGGCCGCTGAAAGCGGCCAACCCGGATGCAAAGCATCCGGGGAAAGTCGGGAAAATCCCAGGGGGAAAGCTCGTTTTCCCCCTGGGGATTATTCCTCGACTTTCTGAGGGCCAGAAGCCTTCTAACATTCGTTCCTCCGAAGCAGCAGGCGGAAGTTGTAGGCTTTTTCTAACACAGCCAATTCGCTTCTGGTGTCCAGAGGACGAAGTCCTTTGGTTCAGGGGTTCAGGGGGCTGAAGAAGCCCCCTGTCCCGTAAGCTTTAAAAACTGCGCTCCGAACAGATTCCCAACTTCAGCACTTCTTCATCCCTTGCCGGAGGTAATTCAGCCAGCGCCGGATGATTTGTCAGGCGCTTTACGATGCGCCAGCCGTCCCGGCAGCGGATATAGTTCTTTTCGATGGGCCGGAAGCCCAGATCCAGATACACCTTCACCGCCAGCCAGGTGGTGGTTTGGGTGGGAATTTTAGCGTGGGTATAGCCCAGGCCCTTCATCACCTGAACAACGTGAGAAATCAGGGGTTTGGACAGGCCCTTGCCCTGCGCGTCGCGCCGCACGGCCACCCAATGCAGCCAGCCGTCGCCGCTCTGGTCGACGCCCCGGATATCGTAATACGCCGTGGCGGTGGCCACCTTCTCCC
>CACWWM010000059.1 GCA_902764565.1 uncultured Eubacteriales bacterium | reverse complement strand
CTTTCCCCTAAGGATTTTCCCGGCTTTCTTGGGCCAGAAGCTCCCTATCTTTCGTATCTCCCAGCAACTGGCGAAGATTGCAGGGTCTTCCCATGTAAGTATCTTCGCCAAGCGAGGGTCCAGGGGCGTCACGCCCCTGGCGCAGGTCTGGGCGCGCGGAGCGCCCAGGGTTCCCCCATGAAATCCCAATTTGTCAGTTATACGCACAATTACAGGCTGATTTTGCCCATCACCACGGGATGGGAAGCGCCGGTAACGGAGGGCATATTGTTGGCGCTGAAGTGGACGCATTCGTTTGCCAGGATGGCGAAAGCCACTGCCTCCTTGGCGTCGCTGTTCAGGCCCAAATCCTCGTTAAGCAGCACAGGAATGGAAAGCTCCCGGCGGAGCATGCCCATCAGGGTGGGATTGCGGCTGCCGCCGCCGCCCACGATGAGCCTGTCCGGCTTCACGGGGCAATGCTGTTCGATCGCCACGCGAACGCAGGCGGCGGTGAAGCGGCATGCGGTGGCTAAGATGTCCCGATCCGAAAGGTTCAGGGCATGACCCTTTTCCATCAGTTTGTCTACATAAGCTGCGCCGTAGGCTTCCCGGCCGGTGGTCTTGGGGGGCGTTTTGCGCAGATAGGGGTCTTGCAGCATCCAGGCAAGCAGCGGTTCGCTGCACGTGCCGGAAGCGGCCAGGGCCCCGTTTTCGTCATAACGCAGCGTGCCACCGGTCATGCGGGAAACGATCTGATCCATGACCATGTTGCCGGGGCCGGTATCGAACGCGAAGGTATCTTCCATGCGTCCGCCCCGGGGCAGAACGGTGATATTGCCGATGCCGCCGATGTTTTGCAGGGCCACGGTCTGATCCTCCCGGCGGTACAGCAGGTATTCCGTATAGGGCACCAGGGGCGCGCCCTGGCCCCCGGCGGCCATGTCCCGCACGCGGAAATCGCTGACCACGGGACAGCCCAGGCCCTCCGCGATAACGGACGCTTCGCCCAATTGCAGGGTGCCCCGCACAGGACGGCCCAAATAGGTTTCCGCCAGGGGCACGTGATACAGGGTTTGGCCGTGGCTGCCCACCAAATCCACGGAGGCGGGGTCAACGTGAGCCTTTTCGCACACGGCCCGGCAGGCGTCCAGGGAAAGCTGGCCCAGCAGGAAGCTGAACAGGCACAAATCCCGGCTGCCGCCCTCCGCGCCTGAGGCAAGGCGAAGGATTTCTGCGCGCACGTCTTCCGCATAAGGCACGGAAACAAAGGACAGCATTTTCACTTTGGTGGACAGCCCAAAGCCGCTGATTTCGGTGAGCGCCGCGTCCATGCCGTCGGCGGAGGTGCCGCTCATGAGGCCGATCACGCGCAGGGTATCTTTTTTTTGAAGATCAGATAATGCTTGCATACTGCCTCCCCTTTATCCCTTGACGCCGCCCAGGGCGATGCCCTCCACAAACTGCTTTTGCAGGAAAATGTAGAGGACGAAGGGGAAGAGGAAGGTGAGCGTCGCGCCCGCCATGACCATGCCGTAATTGGTGGTGGAATTGCTGCTGAGGGTGGACATGGTGACGGGCAGCACCGCCATTTCGGAACGGGTGTTGATGATTAAGGGCCAGAGAAAATTGTTCCAGGCCGCGTTGAAGGTGAACACGGTCAGGGTGATCAGGGCGGGCTGAACCAGCGGGATCACGATGGTGACGAACCGGCGAAGCTCCCCGCAGCCGTCGATTTCCGCGGCTTCCAGCAGCTCGTTGGGCACCGCCACCATAAACTGGCGCATGAGGAAAATGCCGAAGGCTCCCACCATGGGCAGGATCAGCGCCGCATAGGTGTTGGTCAGGTGGGCCTGGTTCATCATCATGAACATGGGAATCAGAATCACCTGGCCGGGGATCATCATGGTGGCGATATAGCCCTGGAACAAGGCTTCCTTGCCGGGCACCGGCTTTTTTTCAAAGCCGTAGGCCGCCATGGTGGATACAACGTCCACCAGCAGACAGGAACCCACCACCGTAATCACGCTGTTTTTCAGGGCCAGCCCGAAATTTCGCTTGGTGAGGGCGTACACGTAGTTGCTCAGATCCGGCTTCAGATCGCTGAGCCTGATATGCAGGGATTGAGAATCGGTGAAGGACACGGCCACCATATAGATCAGCGGCAGCACGCACAGCACCGCAAAAAGCGAAACCAGCACCGTACCGATGACTTTTCCCACCGTCAAATTCTGTTTCATTTCGCGTCCCTCTCCTTGAAAAACAGGGTCTGAATCAGGTGAATCAGCAAAATGACCACCAGCAGGCCCACCGCCAGGGCGCAGGCGTAACCCATGCGCTTATCCTGGAAGGCGTAGGAATAGATCATGTAAGCCACCGTCAGCGTGGCCCGGCCCGGCCCGCCGCCAGTCATTTTGTATACCAGATCAAACACCTGGAAGGAACCGATGATGCCCAGGGTGACGATCATGTAGGTGATGGGCTTCAGAATGGGCAGGGTGATGTACCAGAAGCGCTGAATGGGGGAAGCGCCGTCCACGATGGCGGCTTCCTGCACCTCTGTGGACACGTTCATGATGCCCGCGTAATAAATCACCATGTAATATCCCGTGCTTTTCCAGATGGACACGGCGGCCACGCTGGGCAGGGCGGTGGGCTTTTTGCCCAGGAAATTGACGGAAGGCGCGCCGAACAGATTGATGAACTGGTTAATCAGGCCCCCGTCCGGCTTGTACATGGTATCCCACACGGCGGCCGAAGCGATCAGCGAGGCGATGACCGGAATGAAAATCACGCTGCGGAGGAAGGAACCGTAGCGGTTCTTGAGCGAACCCGCGATAAAGGCGGCAATCAGCAGGGACAGGATCGTTTGAATGGGCACGGTGATCAGCACGTACTGCACGGTGTTGGTCAGCACGTTGCCCAAATATTTGTTCTGGGACAGCTTTATATAATTATCAAGGCCCACCCATACGGGCGCGGCCGTCATATCGTACTTGGTGAAGGAATAGAAGATGCTCAGGAAAATGGGGGAAACGTTGAAGATGAACATCAGCACGAAGCTGGGCAGGATATACGCCCCGCCGATCAGGGCCTGCCTGCGGCGGCGGGAGAAAAACGTCTTTTGCATGGAGGGCACCTCCGGTCACATGAAAAGGGGCTCCGGACGGCCAAACCGCCGGAGCCCCGGAATGAAGCGTCAGTTTTCCTTGAGCTGGGTGTTGTAGTAATCCATGGTTTCGGTCAGCACTTCCTGGGGTTCCAGATTGCCCTGGAACATTTCCTGAATGTTGGCCAGCAGGGTGTCTTCAAAGGACTTCTTGGCGGAGAATTCTTCCACCACGTACACGTCCTCGCTGTGGGCGCTGGTGAGGGCGTAGAGCGCTTCGTCCTTGACGAAGGAAGCGTCCTTGGTGAAGGGGGGCAGATAGAAGATCTTGGAATGGAATTCATCCATCACAGCGCCGGAGGTAATGTACATCAGGGCTTTCACGGCCAGTTCGTCGTTGCCGCGGGCCACGGTCTTCTTGTTCACGGCGAAGGAGTCGGTGGCGGTGCGCGCGCCGTAACCGGCGGGGCCCTTCAGGGAGAAGACGTATTCCCAATCGATGCCGGCGGGGGTGAAGGCGGAATTGCCCTTGTTCAGGTCGGCCACGATATAGGCCACTTCACCGGCCGCGAATTTGTCGACGGATTCGGATTCGGTCACGATGTCCTCGGTGAAGATGCCCGCATCCAGGAGGGACTTTAAGAATTCCACGGTCTTTAAGCCCGCTTCGTTGTTAATGTCGATTTCGCCCTGGTCGTTGAGCATTTTTCCGCCCGCCTGGAAGTAGTAGGGCCAGAAGGCCAGCATCAGGGCGCTGGTGCCGCTGGTGGCGCCCCAGTTCTGCAGGAAGGCCCGCTTGCCGGTCTTTTCCTGAATGGTCTTGCAGGCTTCAATGAACGCGTCCCATTCCACGGGCAGCTCGTCCAGGCCGGCTTCCTTGAGCAGCGCCTTGTTCACATAGCCGATGGCTACGCCGTCGTCCATGGGCACGATCACCTTTTCGCCGTTGGCGTTTTCGGGCGCGGTGTTCCACAGGATCACGTTATCCTTCTGCTCCTGGGTCAGATAGGGATCCAGGCCCAGCAGCAGGTCGCGCTTCACCAGGTCGTAATTGTCGGTCACGTACACCAGGTCGGGGCCGTCCTCATTCACCAGACTGGTGAAGAAGGTATCGCCGTAGATACCCCAGCCGACGATTTCGACTTTTACTTCGCAGTTGTTCTCGACTTCAAAGGGATCGAACACGCCGTCCCAGAAATCCTGGTCGGAGATCGCGTCTTCCGCTTTGCTGAACTGATACTGAGGAATCCACACGGTCAGGGTCTTTTTGTCTTCCGCCGCGGCGAAGCTCATGCAGGACAGGAGCAGCACGCAGGCAAGAAGCGTTGCCAGGATGCGTTTCATTGGATAGGACTTCCTTTCTTTTTATATGTTGATGCATCCGCATCTATTTTTATTCATTATACCCCTTTTCCTTTTTTTCGTCAACCCAAAACGTCAGCTTTCCGCGTATTCTCCCGCCAAAGCGAAGGCGGCTTCGTGCAGGGCCCGGCGGAATTCCCAGGTGGCGTTGGGGTTCTCCTGCGGATAGAACAGCCGGTTGGTGAGGGAAACCACGCCCACGTTATATTTCGCCGAGAAATAAATGCCCGTTCCGGTAAAGCCGGTATGGCCGCAGCCGTGGGGATAGCTCATGCCCGTCTGGAAGCCCAGGCCCCGTCCGTCCGCGCCCGGCTGTTCCTTCTGGGCTTCCAGCAGCAATGGGTCTTTACTGTTCATGCAGAACCGGCACAGGCGTTCCCAGGCGGCGGCGTCGGCAAAAATCCCGGCGTGGCCCGATACGCCTCCGAAATAATAATGGGCGTTGCCGTCGTTCACTTCGCCCCGCACCGGCCTGCCGGCGGGCCGGAAGGAAGAAAAGGAAATGTTCCGCTCCCGGCACATGGCTTCTTCGATGGGATTTCCGTAGCAGGAGGGAACGATGGGCAGGCTTTTCTCCGGCAGATAGGTCATGTTTCCCAAATGGAGGGGCTGCACCAAATCCTCCCGGAGGCATTGCGCCAGGGGCTTTTTTTGAATCCATTCCAGCACCTTGCCCAGCAGGATAAAATTCAGATCGGAATAGACCGTGCCATGGGTTTCCTCCGTGTGCGACAGGACGAAGGCAAGATCGGCGGCAAAGCCCCGGCTTTCCAGCGCATAGAAGGGATACCAGGCGGGCAGGGAAGACGTGTGGGTCAGCATCCGGCGCAGGGTAACGCCCTTGAGCCGCCCGCACAGGAAAGCGTCTTTACGGAGCGCGGGCAGCGCGTCGCAGATTTCTTCATCCAGGGCCAAACTCCCGCCGTTCACCAAACGCAGGATTTGCAGGGTGGTGGCGATTTTGGTCAGGCTGGCGGCGTCGAAAAGGGAATCTTCCCGGGCATCGCCCACGCAGGCCGCGGCCAGGGTTTCGCTCCGGCTGAATACCCGCACGCAGGCGGAGGGGAAATATCCCGCTGCCCGATAACGCTCCGCAATGTCTTCGATTTCGCGCCGGAGCCGCGTTTGATCAATGGGCATGGTTATTTCGTCTCCTGTCCGCCGTATTTGAAGGAAAGCACGCGGTACACGCTCTCGTCGATGCGGCTTTCCGGGATCACGCCGTTTTCCACGGCCTGCACCACGCCGTCGAAGGCCTCAAAATAATCGTAGGGCATGAGCAGGATGTCCGCCCCCGCCAGGATGCACTGGACGCATGCCTGGGAGGAAGAATACTTTTCCCGGATCGCGCCCATAGCCAGCGCGTCGGTGATGATGAGGCCCTGAAAGCCCAGTTCTCCCCGCAGCTTTTCCGTCAGCAGGGTATAGGACATGGTGGCGGGCTCGTCGCTGCCGGTCACGTTGGGGGCGGCGATATGGGCGGTCATAACAAAATCCGTGCCGGCCTCGATGCCCGCCCGGAAGGGGATCATTTCACAGGCGCTGATTTCGTCCCAGGTTTTCAGCGTTTCGGCATAGCCGGTATGGGTATCGGTGGCGGTGTCGCCGTGGCCGGGAAAATGCTTGACGCAGGAAGCCGCGCCGCTTTCATGCAGCCCGGCGATCACTTGCTTCACCATGCCTGCCGCGACGGCGGGATCGTCCCCGAAAGCCCGGTCGCCGATGACGGGATTTTTGGGATTGGTGTTCACGTCGGCCACCGGCGCGAAATCAATGTCCAGGCCATACGCGGATAAATACGCGCCGATGGTTTTTCCGGCGGCGAAAGCCTGGCTTTCATCCCCGCTTTGGGCGATGGCGCCCATGGACGGGAATTTGGTCACGTTGAAATTGGCCGGATGATTGGCGATGCGGGCGATGCGGCCCCCTTCCTCGTCGATGCCCAGCATGGGCGCGCAGCTGTTCAGGGCGTGCAGCGCTTCGGTGAAGCCCATCAACTGGCTGGGGGAAATAATGTTTTTGCGGAACAGGGCGAAGCCGCCGCAGGGATAATTCGCGTAGGTCCGCTTCATTTCTTCGCTCACCCGGGTTGTGCCGATGATGGAATTATCCTCCAGCTCCGCCGGGCCAAAGCGCCCTTCCAGGGCGTCGGGCCGGATCATGAATAATTGCCCCACCTTTTCCCGCAGGGTCATGCTTTGCATTTGCCGTACCACGGGGTCGCCCTCCGCTCCGGCTACGGGCGTCACCAGCAGGCCCATGGACAGGAGCGCAGCGGATATGCGTTTTTTCATCATATAATTCCTCCTTCAGGATTGTTTGCTTTTTCAAACAGATTATATCACAGAACAGAAGCAAAAAGAAGAACGAATTCTTCCAAGATGCATTGACTTACCCCCGCATGCTGTGATAAAATAAACCGAACATCGTAATTGGGAGGATTTTATTATGAAGCACATTCAGACCCTGAACACCCGCGATCTGTGCGAAAGCGCCAAGAACGGCGGCTGCGGCGAATGCCAGACCTCTTGCCAGTCCGCTTGCAAGACCAGCTGCGGCATTGCCAATCAGCAGTGCGAAAACAAGGCCCAGGAAGAATAATTCTTTTCTGCGCCAAGTGCCGCCCAGCGGGCGGCATTTTTTATGACAGGGGAAACGAAAGATGATACATCAATACAAGCTGGGCGGGCTGCCCATCGTGCTGGACACCTGCTCCGGCAGCGTGCATATCGTGGACGAGATCGCCTATGATATGATCGCTCTTTATGAAGAAAAAAGCAGGGAAGAAATCATGGACGCCATGCTTCAAAAGTACGGCGGCCGGGAGGACGTGAACGCGGAAGAACTGGCCGAATGCTACGGCCAGATCACCGAACTGAAAAATGCCGGGAAGCTGTTCACGCCCGACACCTTCGCCCCCATGGCGGGCCAGCTCAAGCAGAAAACCGCCGGGGTGGTAAAGGCCCTGTGCCTGCACGTGGCCCACACCTGCAACCTGAACTGCTCCTACTGCTTCGCCAGCCAGGGCAAGTATCACGGGGATCGGGCGCTGATGAGCTTTGAAGTGGGCAAGCAGGCCCTGGATTTCCTCATTGCCCATTCCGGCAATCGCCACAACCTGGAAGTGGACTTTTTCGGCGGCGAACCGCTGATGAATTTCGACGTGGTGAAGCGCCTGGTGGCTTACGCCCGCAGCATCGAAAAGGAGCATAACAAGCATTTCCGCTTTACGCTCACCACCAACGGCGTGCTTATCGACGACGACGTGATCGACTTTGCCAACCGGGAATGCAGCAACGTGGTGCTGTCCCTGGACGGGCGCAAGGAAATCCACGACCGCTTCCGGGTGGACTACGCCGGGAACGGCAGCTGGGAAAAGATCGTGCCCAAGTTCCAGAAGCTGGTCAAGGCCCGGGGCGGGAAGAATTATTATATGCGCGGCACCTTCACCCATGCCAATCCGGATTTCCTGAAGGATATTCAGGTGATGCTGGACCTGGGCTTCAGCGAGCTGAGCATGGAACCGGTGGTCTGCGCGGCGGACGACCCCAGCGCCCTTACGGAAGAAGACAAGGCCGTCGTCATGGAACAATACGAAAAGCTGGCGGAGCTTATGATCCGGCGCCGCCGGGAGGGCAGACCCTTCACCTTCTATCATTACATGATCGACCTGAAAGGCGGCCCCTGCATCTACAAGCGCATTTCCGGCTGCGGCTCCGGCACGGAATACATGGCCGTTACCCCTTGGGGTGACCTGTACCCATGCCATCAGTTCGTGGGCGAGGAAAAATTCAAGCTGGGCAACGTGTGGGACGGGGTGGACAACACCGCCGTGCGGGACGAGTTCGCCGCCTGCAACGTATACGCCCGGCCCGAATGCAAGGACTGCTGGGCCAAGCTCTACTGCTCCGGCGGATGCGCCGCCAACGCCTACCACGCCACCGGCTCCGTGCGCGGGGTGTACGCCTACGGCTGCGATTTGTTCCGCAAGCGCATGGAGTGCGCCATCATGGCGGAAGCCGTGCGGATGATGGAAGACGATAAATAATTTATCAGGGGGAAACCGCTCTTTGCAGACCAAAGAGCGGTTTCCCCCTGACCCCCTTCCGAGAAAGTCATAATAGGAAGTGTTTCATATCATGGACACCCCCATTTTTGATTTTGTACGATCATACCAGGAAAGAAGAAACATCCGCTTGCATATGCCTGGCCACAAGGGCAAAGTCCTTTTAGGCATGGAGAGCATGGACATCACCGAAATCGGCGGCGCGGACGAGCTTTTTCACCCAAATGGCGTGATTCAAAAAAGCGAGGAAAACGCTTCCTCGCTTTTTGGCGCGGGCAAAACGGTGTATTCCACGGAAGGTTCTTCCCTCTGCATCCGGGCCATGGTGTATTTGGCGTTGCTGTGGGGGAAGGAACGGGGCCGGAAGCCCGTGATCCTGGCGGGCCGCAACGCCCACAAGGCTTTTCTTTCCGCCGCCGCCCTGCTGGACGCGGACGTGCGCTGGCTGTACCCGGAACGGGAACAGCATTTGATCGCCTGCGAAATCACCGGGCCGGGGCTGGAACGGCAATTGGAAGCCATGGCCGAAAAGCCCGCGGCGGATTATTTGGGGCACGTATTGGATATTGCGGCGCTCAGCGCCGTGTGCCGTCGGCATGACGTGCTGCTGCTGGTGGACAATGCCCACGGGGCGTATCTCAAATTCCTGCGGCCCGACCGTCATCCCATGACCTTAGGGGCCGATCTGTGCTGTGATTCCGCCCACAAGACCCTGCCGGCGCTCACCGGCGGGGCGTACCTGCATATTTCAAAAAAAGCCCCGGCCCTCCTGCGGGAACAGGCGAACCGCGCCATGGAGCTGTTCGCGTCCTCCAGCCCGTCTTATCTGATTCTGCAATCCCTGGACAAGTGCAGC
>CACWWM010000058.1 GCA_902764565.1 uncultured Eubacteriales bacterium | reverse complement strand
TTTTCTTCCCAGCCCTGGGGCAGCGCGCCCAGCAGGCCCTGTTCGGCGTAGGTGGCGTATTCCTGATAATCGAAGTTGCGCCAGGTTGCGATGTCCGGCATGGTGCCGCCGTTGATCCAGGTGCGGATCTTTTCGCTCTGGCTGTCCTTGGAAACGGGGTATACCTCATAGTCGAAATTGAACATTTCGGAGATGTACTTGTACAAGTTGTCGCTGTTGTAATCCATGGAGGAATTGGAGTGGGTGGAGTTGATGGTGAAGGAGATGTGCTCGTCGTATTCCGCCAAAGCGGATACGCAGGGCACCGCCATCAGCAGCGCGAGGAACAGAGCCAGCCATTTTTTCATGAGAGTAACCCCTTTCCAAATGATATATTTCCAACGGCTTGCCCGCCGCCGGTTTACAATGAAGAAGCTTGGGAACGATCAGGAACCGTACCAATGGGTAATTTACATTTTCACGGAGCCGACCATGACCCCTTTGACGAAATACTTTTGCAGGAAGGGATAGAAGCACATGATGGGCACCATGGCCATCATGACGGCGGCCATCTTGACCCCCTGGGAGAACACGTCCAGATCGGCTTCCCCGGTGGATACGTCCGCAGCCGCGGAGGCTTCCGCCACGATGGAGCGAAGCACGGTCTGCAGCGTCATTTTGGCGGAGGAGTTGATCAGCAGCATGCTCCAGAACCATTCGTTCCAGTACGCCACGGCGGTGAACAGGGTAAAGGTGGCGAGCAGGGGACCCTGCAGCGGCAGCATCACGCGGAAGAAAATGATCAGATCGTTGGCCCCGTCGATTTTCGCCGCGTCCTCCAGATCAATGGGCGTCTGCTCGAAGCCGCTTTTCAGGATGACGATGTTGTAGGTGGAAACGCCCACGAACAGGATGATGCCCCAGCGGGAATCGATCAGCTTGAGCGCTTTCATTTGCAGGTAGGTGGGGATCATGCCCCCGGAAAAGAACATGGTGAACATCATGAGCAAAAAGATCAGCTTTTTGCCCGGGAATTTCCGCGAGAAGGCGTAGGCCATCATCACGGAAGCCGCCATGCTCAGCACGGTGCCCGTGATGGTGATCAGAATAGTATTCTGAAAGCCGATGCCCAATTGCCCCTTGTCGATCAGATACTGGTAGTTTTTGAGGGAAAACTCCGCCGGGTACAGGGAAACGGGATGCAGGGCGTAGGCCCGGTTGGTTTCCAGGGAAATCACCACGGCGTTATAGAAGGGGAGCAGGATCAGCAGCGCCGTCAGCGTAAGGACGATTAAGACCACGTAATCGCCCCTGGTCCATTTTTTCCGCTTCGGCGTATCGCTCAGCGCCTTTTGCGGCACGGAAGTTTGCATCTTTTCTCCTCCTTCCTGTCAGCCCAGCAGGCCGTTGCCGCCCAAAAGCTTGATGATGTAATTGGCGCTGACCAGCATGACCAGGTTGATGACGGATTTGAACATACCCACCGCCGTGGAGAAGCCGTAGCTGGGAACGGCGTTAAAGGTGATGCTGTAAATATAGGTATCCAGGATTTCGCTCACGCCCTTGACGCTGGCGTTCTGCATATAAAAGATTTGCTCGAACCCGGAGTTCATGACGCGGCCGACCTGGAGAATGAACAATGTGATGATGGTAGTCCGGATACAGGGCAGCGTCACGTGCCATACCTGCTGCAGACGCCCCGCGCCGTCCATGGTGGCGGCTTCGTAGAGCGTGGGATCGACAGCCGTGATCGCCGCGATATAGATGATGGAGCTCCAGCCCATTTCTTTCAGGTTATGGGTGAAGTACAGCAGCGGACGGAACAGCGCCGCGTTGGACAGAAAGCTGATCCTGTCGCCGCCTGTGGAGGCGATGATCGTATTGATCATGCCGTTGTTGGCGAAGAAATTGGAGATAATGGCGGATACGACCACCCAGGACAGGAAATGCGGAAAGGTGTACACGGTCTGATACACCCGCTTGAGCTTCGTGCCCCGCATTTCATTGATGAGCAGCGCCAGCAGAATGGGAACGGGGAACTGGAAAAGCAGCCTGGAAAAATTGATTTCCAGGGTGTTGCGGATGGCGGTCACGGCGGCGGGCGTGGTGAAAATCCGTTGGAAATTCGCCATGTCGACCCATTGACTGCCCCAGATGCCCAGCTTGGCGTTGTATTTTTTGAACGCAAGCACCAGGCCGCTCATGGGCGCGTAATGGAATACGGCGAAATAGACGATACCGGGGATCAGCAGGAGATAAATATACCGAGCCTGCCAGATGGAGATGCCAAGGCGGCGCAATCGGCTGGACATGGCCGCTTCCTCCTTCCCGGGAGAAGTGCCGCGCAGGGGCTTTCCCGGCTGAAATGATCGCCGTGAGAGGAGAGGGGAGTCCCCCTCCTCTCACGGTCAAAAGGTGTTACTTCATGTACCGATCGTAAGCGTCCTGGTAGACCTTCAGCACGTCCTTCAGGCCCATGCTTTCCACCTGCGCCACATAGGCGTCGAATTTATCCAGGGGTTCCACGCCCATGATGAACTTGTCGATCATTTCGTTCATGTAGGTTTCGATTTCGGTGTACTTTTCGTTGATCACGCTCTGCTCGTCGCTGGTGAAGGCCAGGGTGGGGAACGCGTCGCCGATATGGTCTTCCTGCTCGTAGATGTCGCGGATGCGGTTCACTTCGTCGCTGACGAAGGCGCGCTCATACCGGGCGTCCTGCAGCAGGGTCAGCATGCTCTGAATACCGAAGGTGCGCAGAGCGTCCTGGGGAGAGAGGCCGTCGGGGTTGTTCATGATCAGATCGGAATATTTGTATTCGCCGTCCACGACGTTGAAGTGCTGGCCTTCCACGCCGAAGTTCAGCAGGATCATGCCTTCTTCGCTGTACAGGTAATCAAACAGCTTCATGGCAGCGGCCTTCTGTTCTTCGCTGGCGCCCACATAGATGCCGGCGTTCCAGTCTTCGTCCACGGTGATGGGCTGCAGCTGGTCGCGGGTTTCGCTGATGCCGGTGGGGCCTTCGGGAGGAACCGCGCCCACGATGTGCACGTCGCTCTCCTGACCCTTGAACAGGTTGGCTACGTTGTCGATGTAAGCGCTCCAGTCATAGCTCATGAACACCTGATTGTTTGTCCATTCGCTGTACCAGGCGGTCTTGTCGCGGGTCAGGTATTCCTGATCCAGCAGCTTTTCTTCATAGCAGCGGTGCAGCCATTCCAGGGCTTCCTTCATGCGGGGATCGGTGGCGCCGAATTTCACCTGGCCGTCCTCGGCAAAGAAGGTTTCGGCAATGCCCCAGTTGTTCACGAAGGGGATCACGTTGCCGCGGTTGTTGCTGCCGTTCTTGCGCACGGAGAAGGGGATTTCGTCCTTTTCGCCGTTGCCGTTGGGATCGCCGTCCCGGATAGCGACGAACACGTTGTACAGGTCTTCCACAGTCTTGGGCGTTTCGAGATTCAGCTTATCCAGCCAGTCCTGACGGTAGAAGTACAGCTTGCCGGCGGTGATGGCGGTGCGCTGGCCGATGAAGCGCATGACGCCGTCCGCATCGCTGACCTTGCGGCGGATTTCGGCATCGCCGTACACCTTCCACAGGTTGGGGGTGTCGGTTTCATTGATCATATCGTTCAGGGGCTGCCAGGCGTCCTTGTACAGCAAAAGATCCTTGGCCTTGTACTGCACGATGGTGGGGATGTCGCCGCCAGCCATCAGCAGGCCGTATTTCTCCGCCAGGCTCTCGGTGGGCGCGGAGATGATTTCGATGTTGATGCCCAGCTTTTCCTTCAGGATTTCAATGGTCATTAGACCGTTGCGGAAGGGCATGTTTTCACGGTCAGAACCCCAGATGGTGATGGTGACGGGCTCCTCGGCCAGCGCTGTGCAGGCGAGGGGCATCAGGGACAGGGCCAGCAGAATGGCCAGGAGACGGGTGAAGAGCTTCATGGGACGACCTCCTTTGGATTTTATATATTCGACCCCGTAACACGCGGGGCGAAGGATCAAAGAGATAGGTTTACTCCTTTACGGAGCCGATCATAACGCCTTTCACGAAGTAGCGCTGCACGAAGGGATACACGCACAGCATGGGCAGCATGGCCACCACGATGGTGGCGTATTTGATGCCTTCGGCCATCACGTTTTCCGTGCTGGAGGCGTTTTCCACAATTTCATTCATCAGCACCACCTGGCGCAGAATGATCTGCAGCGGATAAAGCTCCGGCTTGCTCAGGTACAGCACCGCGCTGAAATAACTGTTCCAGTGGGCCACGGCGTAAAACATGCCGATGGTCATAAGGCTGGCCAGGCTGAGCGGCAGCACGATACGGAACAGCACCCCGAAATCGTTGCAGCCGTCCAGCTCCGCCGCTTCCACCAGGCTTTGGGGAATGGCCAGGAAAAAGGTGCGCATGAGGATCATGTTATAGGTGCTCACCGCGCCGGGCAGCAGGATCGCCCATATGGTATTGAGCAGCTTGAGCTCCTTGATTACCAGGAAGGTGGGGATCATGCCGCCGTTAAAGAACATGGTGAAGGTGCACAGCAGCGTAAGTATCCTGCGCCCCACCATTTTTTTCTGGCTCAGCGCCCAGGCGCCGCACACGGTCAGCACCAGGTTGATCAGCGTTCCCAGGCCGGTATACAGCAGGGTGTTGCCATAGCTGCGCCACAGGAGCGGATAATGGAACACTTTTTCGTAGGCTTTGATGTGCGCCCGCACGGGGAAAATCGTTACCTCGCCCTTCAGGATGGCCGTTTCCTCCGAAAAGGAGGCGGCGGTAACGAAAATGACCGGATACAGCATGGCGGCGCACAGCAGAAGCAGCAGCACGGTATTGATCACCAGAAACACTTTTCTGCTTGTGGACACCCTGATTCGGTTCGAGGGCTTCAAAACACCCGCTGTCATGCGTTTTCCCCTCCTTTTACCACAGACTGGTTTCGCTGTATCTGCGGCTGAGATAGTTGGCCATAATCACCATGGAGAACCCGATCACGCTCTGGAACATGCCCACGGCGGTGGCATAGCTGTATTCGCCGCCCCGGAGGCCCCGGCGGTACACATAGGTGCCGATCACGTCGCTGGTTTCCAGATTGGCGTTGTTCTGCAAAAGCAGAATGGTTTCATACCCGGCGTCCATCACATGGCCCAGGCGCATGATAATCAGCACCACGATGGTGCTGGCGATGCCGGGCAGCGTGATGTGCCACATCCGGCGCAGATGCCCGCCGCCGTCGATCATGCAGGCTTCGTACAGCTCCCCGTTGATGCCGCTGATGGCGGCCAGGAAAATGATGGAGTTCCAGCCGATATTTTTCCACAGATTCATGATGGTGTAAATCGAGCGGAAGGAATCGGGCTGGGTCATGAAATACTGCCGTTCCCCGCCCAGGGCGGCGATGAAATGGTTGATGATGCCGCTGGAAGGGGAGAGGAACTGCACCACCATGCTGGCGATGACCACGGAGGATATAAAATAAGGAAGATACGTGATGGTCTGGGCCGCTTTTTTGAAGCGTTTGTTCTGCACTTCGTTCAAAAGCAGCGCCAGGATAATGGAAGCCGGGAAATTGAACAAAAGATCGTACAGGTTGATGAGCAGGGTATTGCGCACCAGCCGCCACAGATAGATGGAATTGAAAAACTGATTGAAAAACTTGAAGCCGACCCAGGGGCTTCTGTCAAAGCCCAGGAAAGCGTTAAAATCCTTAAAGGCGATCACCAGGCCGCCCATGGGCGCGTAACGGAAAAAAGCATAATAAAGGAAGACAGGGAAAAACATGAGATACAAATATTTTGCGGCCCATATCCTGCGCCAAAGACGCACACGCCCTTTCAGGCGCGCATTCCGTTTCTTATGCATAACGTTCACCCCCATGGAAAAGATACCATGGGGGCGTCGTTTTTTCTATGGCTGATTTTGGGAAAAAGCCGTCAAATCCGGTGAAACGCCATCATCCATTCTGCGAATGGATCGACGAATTTGCCATTCTGAACTGGCCGGGGGTAATTCCCTCCGTTTTTTTGAAGGCGCGGATCAGCGTATTCTGGTTTTCGATGCCAACTTTCATCCCGATTTCCCGCAGGGTCAGATCGGTGGTGAGCAGCAGCCGCTTCACCTCCGCGATGCGGGTATCGGTGAGGAATTTCAGAAAGCTGGTTCCCGCCACCCGGCGGAAGACCAGGCCGATGTAGCTGGGGGACATCGACAGCGCCTCGCTCACCGTTTCCAGCGAAATATCGTGGCAGTATTCGGTCTGGATATACTGCACAAGCTTTGCGTACTGCTTTTCTTCCTGGCTGGAAACGTCCGTATTCAGGCAGTCCATCACCGAGAAGAACACCTGGCGCAGCCTTTGTTCCGTGTCGTGCTCCATGGGCATATCGTCCGCCCGGAAGCCATACTGCTTCAGGAACTCCAGGTATTCTTCCTCCACGCCCGCCTGGCAGGCGACGCGCCGGGCGGTGAGCAGAAGCGCCTGCACCAGGCTGGAGCGGGGCGTGCCGGCGCCCGTATCCGAAGCGCAAAGCGCGTGCAGGGTGGCGGCGGCTTCTTCCTTATTGCCGCTGAGCATTTGGTTGATCAGCCTTTGCTCCGCGCTCAGGGTATATTCCGTGTCCGGCGCGTCCGGGATTTCTTCCGCCAGGCAAAGGGCGTTTTCGCCCATGCCGTTTCCGTTGTTCAGCGCCAGCATGGCGTCGATCAGCGAATCGGAAACCCGCTGAACGCTGTAAGCCCGGCCAACGCCGATGCGGCAGGGAATATCGCCGAACAGTTCCCGGCGGGACTGTTTCAGGAACGCGTAGATGGCTTCGGGCGCGGGATGGCCGGAGTCGATGTTGAACAGCACCAGCAGCCTTCCGTCCATCCGCTGGGCGCAGAAGACGCGCATGGCGCCCAGATTCTTTTCCGCGGCCAGGGCCTCCACCTGATCGGCGGCGCATATGCCTGCCGCTTCCTCCGCCCGCTCCAGCGCCCGGGGATTGATTTCCGCCACGGCGATCTGGATGCGGTCGTAAGACAGCGTTACCTGCACCTTGGCAAGGCTTTGGGCCGCGTCGCCGCGCAGGCGGCCTTCCATCCAGTCGCTGAGCAGCCGGTTTTTCAGCAGCCGGTTGATTTCCTGATTGCTCAGGGACAGGGCGTGGTTTTCCGCCGAAATCATATGAATGGCGTCGTCCAGCAGCTTGTATTCGTTGGCGCGTCCGCCTTCGGGCAGGCCGATGCGCAGATGCTTCACGTTTTCCAGCAGCCTTTCCAGGGGCGTATACAGCCGCTTGCTGGCCCAAACGGCGCAGATCAGCCCCGCCGCCATGCACAGCCCCATCACGATGATGACGGCCCTGCGCACGTGCACGGTGGGCTGGAGCAGATCGCCGTAGGGCACGATGGCCATGCAGGTCAGCCCTGCCGACGCCGTTTCCTTCGCCAGTACGCCGTAGTCCGCGCCGTTCATGCGTATGCGGTTCCGGGGCGAGGACGTGTAGAGCCGGCTCACCGCGCCGTACTGATCGTCCGTGTGGGAAAGGATGGGGGCGCCCGTCTGGTCGCACAGCAGGAGCACGCCGTTTTCGCTTTCCGGCAGGCTGGAAAGCAGCTTATCCTCCGGCAGGTGGAAAAAGGCGTAGCTTTTTCCCTGGATGCTGTTCATCGGCAGGCTGCTGATAAACACCAGCACCCGGTCGTTGCTGATGATGCGGGAGATGGTGGCTTTCCCCACAAAGTCGCACAGGGCGATGTGATTGGTCTGCCCGCGAACCGCAAGCACGTCGTTCAGCGACAGCCCGTCGATCCGGCTGAAATAATCCTCCGCCGGATAGCTGCTTTCGGCGGTGATCACAATGCCCAGCCCTTCGGAATAAATGCCGATATCGCTGAGCGTGCTGCTAAACGCCTTCATTTTTTGCAGCAGCTCGATAATTGATTTTTTTGTCAGAATATTTTTCGGCGTCTGTTCCTTTAAATGCAGATACACTTCCACGCCGCTGTCGTTATTCAATTGCCAGGCGAAGGAACGCATCTGTTCGATCTGCCTGTTCAGGGACATGCACGCGCTTTCCAGCAGGGATTCATGCTGCTTCCACGCGTCCCGGATGACCTGTTCGGAAACCTGGGCATAAATAAACCAGCCGGTCGCCAGCGTGGTAACGATCGTAAAAAGAACCAAAAGAAGCGTCATCTGCACCTGCACCCGATACCGGGGCAGCCGCCGTTTCTGAACCTGTTTCATGGAAGCCTCCCAGGGGCTAAAGACCGATGATGCCGCATCGGTCAAACATATCATTTTCTACGTGCTGCCGCGAAAGCGGCATAAAAAAATTATAGCACAGAAACGGCGGTTTGTCATTCCTTTTCTTGTTCGCTTTCTTCTTTCGTTTCGATAAAAATGAAAAAAACGATAAATAATTTGCCCCGCCTTTTGGGGCGGGGCTGTGTGCCGGGGGACAGGGGATCAGCCCTGTCCGGCCAGGCTGGAATTGTATTCGTATTCTTCCACGACGCCGGTTTCCACGTTCACGAACACGTTGTAGAAGCCGTTCATTTCCGTGCGCTTCGTCATATCGCCGGTCTCGAATTCGTCGTTGTACAGCAGGTATTCCACCTGGAAGCAGGGCTGGCCGTTGACCATTTCATACCAGCAGTTTTCTTCGTCCTCGAAGCTGTTGGTATACAGCTCCATGCGGGCGGTCTGTTCTTCGTTCAGCTTGTAATTGCTGATGATGAACTCCCTGCCGATCTGGATCATTTCGTCCTCGGACAGCTTGCGCGCTTTCAGGGCCGCCGTTTTATCGGCTTCGCGCTGCGCGTAATAGTTTTCGTTCGCTTCGGAGGGGGCGTTATCCTCCGCGGCGCTGTGCTTTGCGCCGATTTCGGCGGCTTTGTTCACGAAGGCGTCCTTTTTCTCCTGGTTCAGGCTGTCCGCCATCATCTGCCGGAGCTGCGTAAGGCCCCAGGCTTCCGCGTCGTATCCGCCGGAAGTGTTTTCGCCGTCGTGGCTCCAGGCGATTTCCGCCTTGCCGTCCTTGACCAGCGCGGTATAGGAGCCAAGCACGTATTCCATGCCGGCAACGCCGGTGTAGGTCACCTGCACCGTGCCGTCCGGCAGCTCGGTTTCTTCACGGGCAAAGAACGTCTGCATTTCCGCCGTGACGCCGTACTGTTTTTCCAGTTCCTGATCCGCGATCCGGGAAGCGGAAACCTTTGCGGAGAGCAGCAGCCCGGCCGCCAGAGCCGACACGGACAGCATGACCAGCACCATCGCAAGCACCAAACCAACAGAGAGCTTTTTC
>CACWWM010000057.1 GCA_902764565.1 uncultured Eubacteriales bacterium | reverse complement strand
CACGCCGCCGGCCAGCACGTGGAAGAGTGCCCAGTGCAGGCTTCCTGTCGCGATGAATCCGAATACGAATACGGTTCCGATGAATGCGCAAGGGATAATCGGGCTGATTACCTTGCGAACTATCAGATAGATGCCGCCGATGAGAAGTGCGAGTGCACAAACCTCTCCGGTGGATCCGCCGTGGAATCCGAGGAATATCAGAGTCTGCGGGAAAAGGCGGAGGAAAACGATGATGAAAGCATGATCCGGGCGTATCTGGAAGCGAACGGCTTATGGGAAGGGTATGAAAAAGCCCGGAACGATCTGGTTCGGTATCTTCGCAACATGGAGGCCATCAAGTATCTTTATATCATCGCGTGCGGGGATGAAACCGCCCGGTATGACATGTATCTGGTGGACGACGACGAAAACCCCATGTATGAAACGGGCTACTATGAGGAACGGGAAAAGGAACTGCTGGGGATAGACCTGACGCAGCGGGTGGAGCCTACCATTTCCACGGGCGACTGGGGCTGGCTGTGCTCCGCGTATGCGCCGGTATATGATTCGACGGGCAGCGTGGTCTGCCAGATCGGCTGTGATTTCGGGATGGACGACATGATGGCGGAACGGTACAGAGCCCTGATGTATATCGTTCTGACGGCGATCGCGCTGACGGTGGTCGTTCTCGTCGGGGCGGTACTGTACGTCAGCCGCATCGTCATCAAGCCCCTGAACAGCCTCACGGCGGAAATGAAGAAATTCAAGCCCCAGGAAAACGTGAGTTATTTGAAGGCCGGGGTCATCAACCTGAAAATCAAAAGCCGGGATGAAATCAACGAACTGTATGACGGCATCCGGTCCATGCAGATCAATATCATCGACTATCTGAACCATTTGGAGGAGCTGCAGAAGGACAAGAAGCGAGCCGAAGAGGGGATTAAAACGCGGGACGAAAAAATCGGCCAGATCAGCATGGAAGCGTACCGCGATTCGCTGACCGGCGTAGGAAGCAAGGCCGCCTACGTCAACAAAGTAACTGAAATAAACGACCAGATCAAGGCCGGGCTGAAAGAGCTTGGCATCGTCATGGTCGATATGAATAACCTGAAGCGGATCAACGATGAATTCGGGCACAAAATGGGGGATTCCTATATTATCGGGTGCTGCTACCTGATTTGCGAGGTCTTCAAACATTCTCCCGTATACCGTATTGGCGGCGATGAATTTGTGGTGATCTTGCAGGGCGCGGATTATGAAAACCGTCATACCCTGGTTGATTCCCTGAAAAAGAGCTATGATGAAATCATGAAAAACCGCGATAAAGAGCCGTGGGAAAGGTATTCCGCCGCGGTTGGCATGGCTGAGCTGTCGTCAGACGACGGAACCATCGATTTGGTGTTCAAGCGCGCTGACAGAGCGATGTATCGAGATAAGAAGAGAATGAAGGAAGCGCTTGGGAGCTATCGTTAATCCGGGGAACAGATTATTGCGATTGAAATTTATTGATTTTTCCGCGCCTGTCAATACGCCGCGAAGCGTAGGTTTTCCTTTCTCGTCTTCAGCGGAAAATGAATGATTTGACGCATCCCCATAAGAAAATACGATCCTGATAAAAGAATGCCCGAAGAAAAATTGCATCACAAAAAACGCAGCCCCCCGCATTGACGCAGGGGGCTTTGTTTCACGTGAAAAGCCGCTCGGTGCAAAAATACGCGAAGCCTGTCAGGCGTTTTCCGTCGTTTCGTCCAGAATCTTCATGAATTCTTCGCCGGTGATGGTTTCCTTTTCCAGCAGGTAAGCGGCCAGCTTATGCAGCTGTTCCATGTTGGAGGAAAGGATTTCCCGGGCGGTATCGTGGGCGGATTTGATGATGGCGTTCACTTCCGCGTCGATCTTGGCGGAGGTGTCGGCGGAGCAGGCCAGGGAGGTATCGCCGCCCAAATACTGGTTGGTCACCGTTTCCAGGGCCACCATGTCAAACTGATCGCTCATGCCGTAGCGGGTCACCATGGCCCGGGCCAGCCGGGTGGCCTTTTCGATGTCGTTGGACGCGCCGGAGGTAATGGAATGGAAAATCAATTCCTCCGCCGTGCGCCCGCCGGTGAGGGTGACGAGCTGGTTCATGGCGTCCTCTTTGGACATGAGCACCCGTTCGTCCTCCTCCACCTGCATGGTGTAGCCCAAGGCCCCGGAGGTACGGGGGATAATGGTGATCTTGGTCACGGGGGCGGAATGCTTCTGCCGTGCCGCCACCAGGGCGTGGCCGATCTCGTGATAGGCGATGATCTTCTTTTCCTTGTCGGAAATCACCGCGCCCTTGCGCTGGTAGCCCGCGATGACGGTTTCCACGCTTTCTTCCAGATCGTTTTGCTGGATCGTGGCGTGGCCCATGCGCACAGCCCGCAGGGCGGCTTCGTTGATGATGTTGGCAAGCTCCGCGCCGGACGCGCCGGAGGTGGCCCGGGCCACGGGGGAAAGGTCCACCGTTTCGTCCATTTTTACGTTCTTGGCGTGTACTTTCAGGATAGCCAAACGGCCCTGTAAATCGGGCAGCTCCACGGGGATGCGACGGTCGAACCGGCCGGGACGCAGCAGGGCGGGGTCAAGGATGTCGGGCCGGTTGGTGGCGGCTAAGATCACCACGCCCTTTTTGCCGTCGAAGCCGTCCATTTCGGCCAGCAGCTGGTTCAGGGTCTGTTCCCGTTCGTCGTTGCCGCCCACCATGCCGCCGTTATCACGCTTTTTGCCGATGGTGTCGATTTCATCGATGAACACGATGCAGGGGGCTTTTTCCTCCGCCTGCTTGAACAGGTCGCGCACCTTCGCCGCGCCCATGCCCACGAACATTTCCACGAATTCCGAGCCGGAAATGGAGAAGAAAGGCACCTTGGCTTCCCCGGCCACGGCCTTGGCAAGCAGCGTTTTACCGGTGCCGGGAGGGCCCACCAGCAGCGCGCCCTTGGGCAGCTTCGCGCCGATTTCGGCGTACTTGCCGGGGTCGTGCAGGAAGTCCACGATCTCTGTCAGGGCTTCCTTGGCTTCGTCCTGGCCCGCCACGTCGGCAAAGGTTTTGCCGGTTTGGGATTCAATATAGATTTTCGCGTTGGATTTCCCCAGGGTCAGCGCTTCGCCGCCCATGCGCTTGGTCATGCTGCTCATGAGCCACCGTCCCAGCAGGGCGAACAGCGCCATGGGCAGCACGAAGGAAATCAGGAAACTCAAAAGGGGAGACGCCTGGGTGGGGATTTCGGCGGCGAACTTCACGTTTTTTCCAAGCAGCCGTTCCGTCAGCGCGTCGTCCCCGGGCCATACGCCGGTTTTATAGAAGGCTTTGCGTCCGTTTTCGTCCTTGGCGGTAAATATCAGCATGCTGTCCTGGTAGGATACTTCTTCCACCTGGCCCCCGTCCAGTTTGGCAAGGAAATCATCGTAGGTCACTTCCGTCACCTGGGGCTGCAGGAGGGCGGGGAATACGAAAATATTCAGCAGCAGCATCACGATAATGACCAGGCCGCTGTAATACAGCATCTGTTTTCTTTGGTTTGGCTGTTCCTTCATAAAGAATGAACACCTCCTTCACCTGTATTATCCGCCAAAGGTAAAAGAAAGTCAATGGTCTGCCACAAAAAAGCCATGTTTGCAGGGAAAAAATGGTTATGAACTGGCGGAAAGCTTTTTCACATCCGCGCCCAGGGCTTTCAGCTTGTTTTCCAGCCCTTCGTAGCCCCGCATCAAATGACCGCCTGGGTCGGAAAGCGTGGTGCGGCCCTGGGCGATGAGCCCGGCCAGCATGAGCGCGGCGGCGGCCCGCAGGTCGGTGGCGGTCACATGAGCGCCGTTCAGCGCGCGCCCGCCCTGGATCAGCGCCAGCTGACCTTCCACCCGAATGTGCGCGCCCAATCGCTTGAGCTCCACTACATGCATGTACCGGTTTTCAAAAATGGTTTCCAGGAATACGGAAAGGCCGTGGGTCTGGGTGGCTACCACCATCAGCGGCGCCTGCATGTCGGTAGGAAAACCGGGATAGGATAAAGTGCGGGCCTCCATGGGATGCCGGGCTTTGCCCCGCAGGCGCAGGCCCCGGGCGTCCTCCTGGCAGATCATGCCGGATTCGGTTAATTTGAACAGCAGCGCCCGCATGTGATCCGTCCGCGCCCCTTCCAGCAGCACGCTGCCCTCCGTCAGCGCGGCGGCGCAGGCCAGGGTGCCCGCTTCGATCCGATCCGGGATGGGCGTGTATTCCGCCCCGTGCAGACATTCCACGCCTTCGATCATGATGTTGGCCGTGCCCGCCCCGGCGATGCGCGCTCCCATGCGGGTCAGGAACTGGCAAAGATCGGTGATTTCCGGCTCCTTGGCCGCGTTCTCGATGCGGGTGACGCCCCGGGTGAGCGCCGCGGCCATAATCAGGTTTTCCGTTGCGCCTACGCTGGGAAAATCCAGGTAAATATTCGCTCCCCGCAGGGCGCCGTTTACCTGTACCGTGCCGCCCTCCTGCTCCACCCGCGCGCCGAGCTTTTGCAGGCCCTTCAAGTGCAGGTCAATGGGCCGCTGTCCGATGGCGCAGCCGCCGGGCATGGACAAAACACATTCCCCGCACCGGGCCAGCAGCGGGCCCAGGATCAGCACCGAGGCCCGCATGGTGCGCAGCAGCGCGTTTTCCCGGGGGCTGGAAACGCTCACGGCGCGAATGCGCACGGCATCTTCTTCCGCCGTTGCCTCCGCACCGCAGGCGCGCAGGATATCCAGCATGTGCTTTACGTCCGTAAGATCCGGCACCTGATGAATAATGATTTCTTCCTGGGTCAGCAGGGCCGCCGCCAGAATGGGCAGCACCGCGTTTTTTGCCGTGCTCACATGAACCTCCCCGGACAGCCGGGGCGAAAAAGCAATCTGATACTGGGGCATGGGTCACACCTCCGCAAAAGCATTCGTTTCGCGGTCATTGTGCCCGGCGGCGGTCGATCATTTTCTGCTGGAAACCGGGCGCAAAGCCGTTTCCAGCAAGTTTTTTTCAGCATAGCGGTGCGCTGCCGCGGCGTTTTCGCAGCGGACCAGCCAATTTTTTGCGGATGGAAAACGAAGTCAAATTGCCGCGCTTTACAGGGACGCGGAATCTTGCTATAATTCAATGGAAAAATCGAATGAGTTCCTGAATCCATTGGAGGAAAGTATGGGTCAATTTGTTTTGAAAGCCCCCTACACAGCCCGGGGGGATCAGCCACAGGCCATTGAGGCCCTGGCGAGAGGGGTGAAGGAGGGCATGCCAGCCCAGGTGCTGCTGGGGGTAACGGGTTCGGGCAAAACCTTCACCATGGCGTCCGTGATCGAAAAGGTACAGCGGCCCACCCTGGTGATCGCCCATAACAAAACCTTGGCCGCCCAGCTGTGCAGCGAGTTCAAGGCGTTCTTCCCGGACAGCGCGGTGGAATATTTCGTTTCCTATTACGATTATTATCAGCCGGAAGCCTATATTCCGTCCTCCGATACCTACATCGAAAAGGACGCCTCTGTCAATCTGGAAATCGACCGCCTGCGCCACAGCGCCACCGCCGCCCTGAAAGAAAGAAACGACGTGATTATTGTCGCCTCCGTTTCCTGCATTTATTCCATGGGCGACCCCAGCGAGTACGAGGGCCAGATGATTTCCCTGCGTCCGGGCATGAAAATGACGCCGGAAGAGCTGCTGCGCCGTCTGGTGGACATTCAGTATGAGCGCAACGATATGGCGTTTGAACGGGGGAATTTCCGCGTTCGGGGGGACACCGTGGAGGTGATCCCCAAAGGGCAGCTGGAAAACGGCATCCGCGTGGAATTTTTCGGCGACGAGATCGACCGGATCAGCGAGTTTTCGGTGGTGAACGGGCACGTGCTGCATACCGTGCAGCACGCCGCCATCTTTCCCGCCACGCACTACGCCACCAACCAGGAAAACCGGGAAGAAAACATTGCCCGCATCGAGCGCGACATGCAGAAGCGCGTGGCGGAATTTGAGGCGGAGGGCAAGCTGCTGGAGGCCCAGCGTATCGCCCAGCGAACCAAATACGATATTGAAATGCTGCGGGAGATCGGCTTCTGCACGGGCATCGAAAATTACAGCCGGTATTTCGACGGACGTAAGGAAGGCGATCCGCCCTTCTGTCTGCTGGATTATTTCCCCAAGGGCTTTCTGGTCATGATCGACGAAAGCCATGTGACCGTGCCTCAGATCCGCGCCATGTACGCCGGGGATCGGGCCCGGAAAAACATGCTGGTCAATTACGGCTTCCGGCTTCCCTCCGCTTTTGACAACCGGCCCCTGACCTATGAAGAATTTGACGCGCGGGTGAAGCAGGTGATTTACGTGTCCGCCACGCCCGCGCCCTACGAGCGGGAGCGTGCCAGCCAGATCGTGGAGCAGATCATCCGGCCCACGGGGTTGCTTGATCCCAAAATCATCGTGCGTCCCGCCACTGGACAGGTGGACGATCTGGTGGGCGAAATCCACAAGGTCATCGAAAAGAAAGAAAGGGTGCTGGTGACCACCCTGACCAAGAAAATGGCGGAACGCCTGACGGATTACCTGGACGAACTGGGCATCCGGGTGCGCTATCTCCATTCCGATATTCAGACCCTGGAACGCACCAAGCTGATCCGGGAGCTGCGCATGGGCGAATACGACGTGCTGGTGGGCATCAACCTGCTGCGCGAGGGCCTGGATCTGCCGGAGGTGGCGCTGGTCGCCATTCTGGACGCGGACAAGGAAGGCTTCCTGCGATCCGAAACCAGCCTGATTCAGACCATCGGCCGCGCCGCCCGCAACGTGGAGGGCCGCGTGATCATGTACGCCGACAGCCCCACCGATTCCATGATGGCGGCCATCAGCGAAACCAACCGCCGCCGGGCCCTCCAGGAAGCTTATAACGAAGCAAACGGTATCACCCCCGAATCGGTGAAAACCGCCGTGCGCGCGCTGCTGGAAATCACCGACCAGACCAGCGAGGAAATTACCGGCGGCATGGAGGAGGACGAAAAGGCCGAATGGATCAAGCAGCTGGAGGATCAGATGCTCACCGCCGCCTCCGCCCTGGACTTCGAGAAGGCCGCCAAGCTGCGCGATCAGCTCTTCGCCATCCGGGGCGACGCGCCTATGGACAAGCATCAGCCCTCCAGACGGCGCAGGGAAAAGGTGCGCAAAACGGAAAGAGGATAATAAAACGCCGTGCCAAAAATGGCACGGCAGACAAGCCTCGGAACATCAGGCTTTCGCAAAACGCTTTTCCACGGCTTTGAACAGCATGGGGTACACGCCGAAGCCCAGGAAAGCGATCACGGCATAGCGGGCGCAGCGAACCAGCAGGGCCGGATAGGTGCCGCTCGCCAGGAAATCCTTGGGGAAGGGGAGCTTGAGCAGGGTGTTCAGGGCAAAATAGAGCGCGATCCCACCCAGCAGACGCAAGACGATCCAAAGGGGCTTGCGGGTGCTTTCAAACCGGACGTATTTTTCTTCCACCAGCGTGCCGCCCATAAAACCGATCAGCAGACCCACGGAGGAAAAGTAATCCGCGCTTTTGCAGTAGAAGAATCCCGGAACGGCCGTAACGAGCAGGATACCGTAAAGCACGAGGGGATTTTTGATCTTCCTTTGCAGCAGCGGGATCAGCAGGGCGGCTGCGATACCCAGCGCCCAGCCCGCCAGCACGTCCGTGGGGTAATGCGCGCCCATCGCCACGCGGGAGATACCCACCAGCAGCGGAAGAACGAAAGCGAGAACGGTAAGCCATTTCTTCTTTCCCGTCACCGCCAGGGAACCGAAAGCGGCGGCGGCGTTGGCGGAATGGCCGCTGGGGAAGGAATAGCCCTGGGCGGCGATATCGTAAATATCGGCTTCGGGCTCCACCACCCGCAGGATTTTGATGCCCTCGTTATCAAAGTAGGGGCGGCGGCGCAGGGCGATATTTTTCATCATGGGGTTCCACACAGCGCCCATCAGGATGCTGAGCCCCACCGTTTTGCCCATTTGCTTATTCCAGCACCAGTACAGGAAGCCCAGCACCAGAATCATCACCATTTCTTCCCCGAACATGGACAGGGTGGATACAACGGAAAGCCAGGGTTCGCTTAAATGTGCCTGAATCCATTCCATCAGGCTCACTTCCCAGGGGAAGAAAAACGTGTTGCCTTGCAGATTCATGAGAATCCTCCTTCGTGCGCATGGTTTGATTTTTGTATATTTTATCAGCAAATATGGGTTTTGTACAGCCTTTTTTGGAGAAAAAACGCCATGATTTACTATCAGGATGAAGAAGTGTTGATCCGTGACCTGAAAGAATCCGACGCGCGGATCATTACGGAGGAAGAAATCGCCCAGGGCTGGCATCAGTCCGTGGAGAAATATGAAAAGCGGCTCCGGGATCGGGACGCGGGGAAATGCGTTTCCCTGGCGGCGGAATACCGGGGCAGCGTGGCCGGGTATATCAACGTGTACCCCGATTCCCAGTGGGGAGCGTTCGCCAGGCGTGGTCTGCCAGAGATCGTGGATTTTGGCGTGCTGGAAAAGTACCGGAACCGGGGGATCGGCGCAAAGCTCATGGACGCGGCGGAGAAAATCGCCGCCGGGTACGCCGATACCGTGTATTTGGGCGTGGGCCTGCACAGCGGCTACGGCAGCGCCCAGCGGATGTATGTGAAGCGCGGCTATATCCCGGACGGCTCCGGCGCGTGGTACGGGGATCACGTGTGCGAACCCTATACCGCCTGTGAAAACGGCGATGAACTGGTGCTGTACCTATCCAAAAAACTGAAATAAAGGAAAGAAAACGCAATGTCCGTTTGTACGCTTTGTCCCCGCCGCTGCGGGGTGGATCGCAGCCTGAAACCCGGCTTCTGCGGCATGGGGGAAAGCCCCCGGCTGGCCCGGGCAGCGCTGCATTTCTGGGAGGAGCCCTGCATATCCGGCACCCGGGGCAGCGGCACGGTATTCTTTTCCGGCTGCACCCTGCGCTGCGCCTTCTGCCAGAATTACGAAATCAGCCATTTGGGCCGGGGAAAGGAAATCACCGTTCAGCGGTTGGCCGATATCTTCAAAATGCTGGAGGATCAGGGAGCGCACAACATCAACCTGGTCACAGCCACGCCATTTGTGCCCGCCGTGCTGGACGCCCTTTCCCTGTACCGGCCCAATTTGCCCATCGTGTGGAACACGGGCGGGTATGAAGCGCTGGATACGCTGAAACTACTGGAGGGCGCGGTGGATATTTACCTGCCGGATTTAAAGCACGTATCGCCCCGCCTGTCCAGGCTGTGCGCGGGCGCGCCGGATTATTTTGAAGCGGCTTCCCAGGCTGTTCGGGAAATGTGCCGCCAGACCGGCCCGGCGGTGTACGA